>CANFXM010000023.1 GCA_947451045.1 Actinomycetota bacterium
GGGTTCGAACCGGCGACCTGAACCTTGGCAAGGTTCCGCGCTACCAACTGCGCTACGTCCGCGAGGAAGCGAAATCTATCGCAGGAAGGCCCTAAGCGCCAAAGTGCGGGAGTTCTCACTAGCGTTCTCTCTTATGAATAGCGCATCCAAAGGGGACGAGTCCTATTTCTGGATGGGTGGGCGTTTAGCGACGCAGTTGGAAGGGATTAGTCATGATCCAAAAGATTTAGACGACGGCGGATTCTGGGCTGTATCGACAACATTTGAAGGCGAATTTCTTGGCGCCCGATTTGCGAATGTAGTTGTGGCGCCATTTCCAAAATCGCACCAACCATGGAAAAAAATTGAAGGTTGGTGGAATTCCTCAATGGATGAAAATGAATATAAGAAATACGTGAGTGATATTCAAGAAGAGATAGCACAGGGATGGGTATACCAAGTCAACGCTTGTAGAGTGCTTACGACGCAATGCGATTCGAATTTAGATTCCTTATTTGCAAATCTTTTAGAGAAAAATCCTGCGCCATATGCAAGTTATTTACAAATACCTGGGCTGATGATTGCTTCTGCATCCCCTGAGTTATTTCTATCGCGCGATGCTTCAATCGTGCGGACTTCACCAATCAAGGGAACCAAGAATTTATCTCAATCGAACGAAGATTTTAGCGAGAAGGACTCTGCCGAAAACGTCATGATTGTTGATCTCATGCGCAATGATTTGGGACGAATCTGTCTCGATGGATCTGTCTCGGTCCCACGTCTACTTTCAACTGAAATACATCCAGGACTTGCACATTTAGTCTCTGACATTTCTGGCCAATTGCGAAGTGATATTGCGTGGCCCGAACTTTGTAGCGCTTTGTTGCCACCCGGTTCCGTTAGTGGGGCTCCAAAATCTTCGGCACAAGAAGTTATTTCGCGATTAGAAGCAGCTGTTCGAGGTCCATATTGCGGAGCACTCGGTTGGGTTGAAGATGATCAAGCTTTGTTATCGGTGGCGATTCGAATATTTTGGAAACGTAACGATGACAAAGTGCATTTTGGAACTGGCGCAGGCATTACGTGGAGCAGCGACGTTGATATCGAATGGCAAGAGACTCAACTCAAAGCTGCGCACTTACTCACTATTGCCGGTGGGCGCTTCAAATGAAAGTTTGGTACAACGATTCACTCGTTGATGCTTCGCGAGCGCCACTAGATGAAGGGTGGTTACGTGGTGAGGGAATTTTTGAAACTATTCGCACAGTTTCTGGTGAGCCCCTAGCCCTGTCGAGACATATGCGCCGCGCGTTAAAAAGTGGGATTGAGTATGGAATTACCATTCCTTCGCAAGAGCAGATTCTCGATGCGGTGGAGCAAGTAATTGCGTCGCAACAATTTGATAATGGTCGATTACGAATATCATTTTCTGAAAATGCTGATTGGCTCGTCACTCACGATGAATATGTGGAGGTACTTACGCCTGCGACGCTGGGTATTGAGGAAACTCGCATCGATTCTGAAATTACGCCTCCCAAAAGATTTCCATATTCTTATCGACTAGACATTCTTGAGCGAGCACAGTTGGCGGGCTTTGATGACGCGATTGTGTGTAACTCAAAAAACCATATGTGCGAGAGTTCGATATCAAACCTACTTCTATACACAGATGGAGATTGGATTACGCCCCCACTCTCGGATGGATTGCTAGCCGGAGTAATGCGCGCCCTTGTAATCGAAGAGCTTTCCATAAAGGTTCGAACAGTCCGATTGGATGAATTAGAAAGCGTCACGGGAGCAATACTTTTGAGTAGTCTTAAAATTGCACAACCTGTTGGAGCAATTGCCAGTAGAAAAATGCAAGAATTGCCAATTTCACAAAGTTTGAGCGCTCAAATACGCGCGATGGTTATCGCCTCTTCGATAAGGTAGGCACATGGCATTGTTATCAATTACCGTGGATGGCGTAGCGCTATCGGTTGATTCCGAGCAACGCCCAACGCATATTTTTGCCGAGAACAAAGAAATAGTTGTCTGCACTATCAATGGTGAACTCAAGGATCTTTGGACTGATCTCAAAGATGGTGATGTAGTTACAGGGATATCCATATCTTCACCTCAAGGTCTTTCTGTACTTCGTCACTCAACGGCTCACGTTATGGCACAAGCGGTGCAAAGTGTTTTCGCGGATACAAAACTTGGTATTGGGCCACCGATTACTGATGGTTTTTATTATGACTTTGATCCACAAAAGCCCTTCAATCCAGATGATCTAGAAAAAATTGAAAGTGCGATGCGCAAGATTGTTAAAGAAGGCCAACGTTTTAAACGTCGAGTGACAACTGAGAAAGATGCTCGCATTGAACTTTCGGCCGAACCATATAAATGTGAACTCATAGGTTTGAAATCTGGCGAAGGCGATGAAGCTAGCGTTGAAGTTGGGGGAGCCGAACTCACCATTTATGACAATTTAGGTCGTGATGGAAAACCCGTGTGGAGCGATCTTTGTCGTGGACCACATCTACCTTCTACAAAACATATTCCAGCATTTAAATTAATGCGAAGCGCAGGGGCATATTGGCGAGGTTCTGAAAAGAATCCAATGTTGCAACGCATCTATGGAACCGCATGGCCATCGCAAGATGAACTCAACGCATATTTGGAATTATTGGCTGAAGCTGAAAAGCGCGATCACCGCCGACTTGGCACAGAGTTAGATCTTTTTTCATTTCCAGAAGAGATTGGTTCAGGACTCGCTGTATTTCATCCCAAAGGTGGAATCGTGCGTCGCGCGATGGAAGACTATTCGCGCAAGCGCCACGAAGATGAAGGCTATGAATTTGTCTATTCACCTCATATAACAAAAGCGGCCCTCTTTGAAACTTCTGGACACCTCGATTGGTATTCCGAAGGAATGTACCCGCCAATGATTTTGGATGAAGAACATCACGCAGATGGCACCATTAAGCGCGCTGGTCAGCAGTACTACATGAAGCCGATGAATTGCCCCTTCCATAATTTGATTTATCGCTCACGTCAGCGTTCATACCGCGAATTACCGTTGCGCCTCTTCGAATTTGGAACTGTGTATCGCTATGAGAAATCGGGAGTGCTTCACGGTATTACACGTGCGCGAGGCTTTACCCAAGACGATGCACATATCTATTGCACAAAAGAGCAGATGCCAGGTGAGCTCGATTCATTACTCACCTTCGTACTTAACTTGTTGCGTGATTATGGACTCAATGATTTCTATCTAGAGCTTTCAACTCGCAATCCGGAAAAATCTGTCGGTGAAGATAGTGAATGGGTTGAAGCAACAGAGGCGCTTCGACTTGCTGCTACAAAGCAAAATCTTGAATTAGTTCTTGATGAAGGTGGCGCAGCTTTTTATGGCCCAAAGATTTCGGTGCAAGCCAAGGATGCAATTGGTCGCACATGGCAGATGTCTACAATCCAAGTGGACTTCCAGTTACCGCAACGCTTTGAACTCGAATATGTCGCAAATGATTCAACTCGTCAGCGACCAGTCATGATTCACCGCGCACTCTTTGGCTCCATTGAAAGATTCTTTGGTGTTTTGACAGAACATTATTCGGGTGCATTTCCACCGTGGCTTGCACCTGTCCAAGCAATTGGTATTCCGGTGGCAGATTCATTTACGGATTATCTTGATGGTGTTATGAAAGCAATGCGCGCCGCTGGTATTCGTGTTGATCTAGATACCTCTGATGATCGTATGCAAAAGAAAGTACGCAACGCGCAGTTACAAAAAATTCCATTTATGGTCATTGCTGGTGAAGAAGATCAAAGCGCTGGAGCTGTTTCATTCCGTTATCGAAACGGCGAACAGAAAAATGGAATTCCAATTGCGGAGGCGATTGCAGAAATTCAAAAAGCGGTACAAGAGCGTATTCAGGTCTGACCATGTCAGAAATTAACAATGGCCCAGGAATGCCAGATGGTTGGCAGCGTTTATGGGCTCCTCATCGCTTAGATTATTTACGCGGAGAAAATAGACCACTTGAAGGCAATGATGTCGAATGTCCTTTTTGCAGAATTCCAAAGGGTGGCGATGAAGAAGGTCTCATTGTTGCTCGAGGTACATATGTTTATGCAGTTATGAATCTGTATCCATACAATCCAGGTCATCTTCTCATCTGCGCCTTTCGACACGTTGCAGATCTAACGGAACTTACAATTGAAGAGCGCACTGAGATGGGTTCATTTACTGCCCACGCCATGGCAACTATTCGAAGCGTCTCTGGTGCACATGGTTTCAATTTAGGAATGAATCAAGGCGCAGTTGCTGGCGCTGGAGTGGCAGATCATATTCACCAACATGTAGTGCCTCGTTGGTCAGGAGATGCGAACTTCATGCCCATCATTGGAAAAACCAAAGTGATGCCACAATTACTTGCACAAACTCGCAGCGATCTAGCTGCTGCTTGGTAGCGCCTCTTCTATTTCTCGTATATACGAACGAATTATCTCAACACCAATATTTCTTTCAATCCACAATGGAATTGCAGGAAAGAGAAGTCCTGCAGCAAAGGCGCCTTCACCAGCTGCTTCGACATGTTCTAGATATTCAGTTCTAAATTCACTCACAAGTATTTGATGTTCTTCACTACTTTGACTTACTTCATGTATGTCGTTGGAGTAATCAGTGGTTTGCAGAGTTCCTAAATCAATAAGGGCGCAGGGCAGACCAAGATCATCATGGAGAACAAGATATGGAGTTACAACTTGATCAAAGACTCTGCTGGCTAACATCACCGCATCATCAAAATCTGCAATCTGATTTTCTAGGTGATTCACAATTATTAGTCGTGGAGTTTGATATTCGTCGAGTGCTTGCCAGATAGCAATTGTTTCGGGAGCTATTCCAGCAGATGGATCGACTACAAAAATTGCTAACTCGGATTCGGCGATAGCGCTCTCACTATAGGTAGCGCCAAAGTACGCGGCTACATCGCGTGGGTCGGAGCTTTCATGACCGTAGAGATGAATTCTCACGTTAGAACTATGAGTTGGCACGCGCTCAGCCTACGATGGGAGGCGATGATTAGTGCAATTATGAAGCCAGCAGTGACGAAGGTGATTACGCCTATCGCATCTACTGCCTTGCGTTTAGGCCTAACGCCGAATTCGGTGACCTGGGTCGGTGCTATTGGAGTAGTAGCTTCATCATTTTATTTTTATCCCCGTGGCGATTTTTTCATTGGAACGATAATCATCTGCGTTTTCGCTTTGAGTGATTTATTTGATGGCACCATGGCACGTATCTCCCATCAGGGCACCAGTAGATGGGGAGGATTTCTCGACTCAACTATTGATCGGATAACGGACTCATCAATTATTGTGGGTGTATCGCTGTATTTAATCAGTCATCACAATCGACTTGCACCGGTACTTCTTTTCACACTGGTCACCGGAATGCTCATCCCATATATCCGTGCGCGGGCAGAGTCGATGGGAATCGATTGTTCTGGTGGCATAGCCGAGCGCACCGAAAGATTAGTTATTGCATTAACTGCAATTGGTCTCGATGGTTTAGGTATTCCTTACGTGCTCACTGGCGGCATGTGGTTATTGGCAATTTTAGGGATAGTTACAGTGACGCAAAGAATTCTCAAAGTTTGGCGTTCGACCAAATGATTGGACAGAGATTGACCGCCTGGTTTTATTTTGCGGCCTGGAGAATTTTGCGTTGGCTACCAGAGAACTTTGTCTATACGAGCGCATATAAATTGGCGGATCTTGCAACTAAAAGAAATGGCAGTGGAGTCAAGCGTCTGCGTTCAAATCTTGCTCGGACACAAAAAGATATTACAGATCTTGACTTAGAACTTTTGTTGTACAAGGCGATGCGATCTAGTACTCGTTATTGGGTTGACACTTTCCGATTGCCTGATTGGTCAGTAGAACGTATCCAAAAAACCGTCACCACTACGGATGAGCACTTACTGATGGATGCAATCGAAGCTGGTACTGGCGCGATTGTCACCTTGCCTCACTTTGGTAACTACGATCATGCTGCCGCATATTTTTGTAGCAGAGGTGCTCGAATTGTCACTGTCGCCGAGCGATTGAAACCAGAGGCGCTTTTCAAGAAGTTTATGGCTTATCGAGCAGCATTTGGAATGGAATCCTTACCAGTAGATGGTCGAGTTATTCCAACTCTTTCGCAACGAATTAGGCAAGGCTGTGTTATTGCATTAGCAGCTGATAGAGATTTATCGCGTACTGGAATTGACGTTACTTTTTTTGATGGTCCTGCCAGAATGCCTGCGGGACCTTCGCTATTAGCGATTCGTACGGGAGCACCTCTGATCTATGCCTGTATTTCTTATACCGATATTGGAATCCATATTGATTTTGAAATGGTGCCAATCTCAGCGCAAGGAAGTGAAAACGAAAGAGTTGCCGCAACCGTTCAAAATAGCGCAGATCTTTTTGCCAAAGGAATTTCCCGTTTTCCCTATGATTGGCACATGATGCAACGCATCTGGATTGATGGCGACTTCGAGGAACGCGAATAATGCTGACTAAGAAACTTCGAATTGGGATTGTCTGTCCATATAGTTGGGATACACCCGGGGGAGTACAGGCGCACATCCGAGATTTGGCGGAATTCCTCATCGCTTCGGGTCATTCGGTTTCGGTCCTATCACCTGCTATCGATGAAGATGTACTTCCAAGTTATGTAGTCAGCGCCGGTAAACCAATTTCTATTCCCTATAACGGCGCAGTAGCACGAGTCCTCTTTGGACCGATTGCATTTACGCGAGTGCGTCAATGGATTTCGCAGGGAAATTTCGATTTACTGCATTTGCATGAACCAGCAATTCCGTCATTGTCGTTGTTAGCTTGTTGGGCTGCAGAAGGTCCACTCGTTGGAACATTTCATGCAGCGGCAAAAAAACAGAAAATAATTTTTGCAATCGGACCAATTCTTGAACCTGCCATCGAGAAGCTCAATGCAAGAATTGCTGTAAGTGAAGCTGCACGTTCAACGTTGACAGAGCATTTAGAGACTGACGCGGTAGTTATCCCTAATGGTATTTATGCAAAACGTTATGCTGGTGGTAGGCCACAAGCCAAATGGCAAGGAAATACCATAGGTTTCATTGGTCGATTCGAAGAGCCGCGTAAAGGTTTATCAGTTCTTCTCGAAGCGCTTCCAATCATTGCTAGGTTTGCTCCAGATGTGAAAGTTTTCGTTGCAGGTCCTGGAGATCCAGATGAGATCAAAAAAAATATCGATGCCCAATTACTGCCACGTTTTGAATTTCTAGGAAGAATTAGTGAAGAAGACAAGGCTGACTTTATGGCCTCAGTTGCAATCTATGTTGCACCTAATACAGGTGGTGAGTCATTTGGAATTATTCTGGCTGAAGCACTAGCTGGCGGTGCAACTGTGGTCGCCAGTGATATTCCTGCATTTGATTCACTTTTAGGCAATGGGGAATACGGTGCACTCTTTGAATCAGAGAATCCGACCGAGTTGGCAAAAGTAGTGATCGAATTATTCCGTGATCGTGATAAGCGAGAAGCTTTAGCAACTGCTGGCAAGGTGCATGCGCAGAATTTTGATTGGGAAGTTGTAGCCCAACAGATCTTTAGCATTTATGAGATGTCCATAGTCGGAAGCAATGGCGTAAGTTTGGCGACAGAACATCGTTCATGGAATCGCTTACTGAGTCGAGAGATTGATAGAGAATGAAAAGTGCGTTGGTAGTAATTCTCATATTTCTTATTTTCCTGTGGTACTTAAGTTTCTCGGCTACCAGATTGGATCGCTTACATCATCGCGTTGAAACGAGTTGGGCAAATCTGGATGGATTGCTCCAAAGACGAGCAGCAATCGCGCTAGAAATTGCCCGAAGCGAAATCGCAGATCCCGCTTCTTCTTTGTTACTCACCGCTGCTGCCTACCAAGCCAGAGAAGCGCGCGTGGAAGATAGATCTCAAGCAGAGAGTGGTTTATCTGGCGCCCTCGGACTTTTGTTATCCGATAGTGAATTCACGTCGAGCAATGCCGATAAAACTCTGCTGACAGAGCTTTCCTTGCTAACCGACAAAATCAGAATTGCTATTGCACTACATGTCGATGCTGTAACTAGTACGCATAATGTGCGCAGCAAAGTAATTTTTCGCCTCTTTAGACTCGCCGGACGTGCGCCTTTGCCGGTGACTTATGAATTTGAAGCTGATGTCCTCTAAAAAAATTGTATTTTCTTTTCTTTCGATTGCAATAGTCGTACTTGCTTTTATTTTTGCAATCAAACCAGCAATTAGTACTGTCGCTAAAAAAATTCATATCATCGCCCCTGTTCCAGTAAATAGCATCAGTGGCGCCCCCGGAAAAGATGGTCCTGTTCTGGTCGTAAAAATAGATGATACGCCGCCGGCACATCCACAAATTGGTTTGGAATCTGCCGATGTCATCTACATAGAACAAGTCGAAGGCGGACTCACGCGACTCGCAGCAGTATTTTCCTCAACAATTCCACAACGTATTGGGCCAGTGCGTAGTGCGCGTATTAGTGATATCGATTTGTTAGCTCAATATGGTCACGTTGCATTTGCTTACAGTGGTGCTCAAGCAAAGATGCGACCTATTATCAATGCAGCAAATTTCCAAGATTTGGGTGGACAAAATCAATCCTCTTCAATTTACACAACTGATCCTGGACGAACCCCACCTGTTGCAATGGTCTTACGTGCAGATTTATTAATGCAAGAAACAGTGCAACGAAGTATGCAGATTGCACAATCCAAATCGATGGGTTGGACATTCGGTAGCGCTCCAGATTCAGGAACAGTGATCGCAAGTGTGAAGATGCGATGGCCCGCTAATTCATATGTTGCGACCTGGTCAATAAATGAAAAACGATGGCTCTTGAGCACTCCCAGTGGGCCAGATATGTCGCAGACTGGAGAGCAACTAGGAGCCGACACTTTGGTGATTCAAAATGTCAGCATCACGCCTTCAATTTTTCATGACAAAGTCGGCGGCATTACTCCATTTTCTGCAACTGTTGGCAGCGGTACGGGTTACATCCTGCGCGATGGAAAATATTTCCCTGCTCTGTGGAATCGTTCGACTTTAGATTCAGGTACGCAGTGGTCATCACCTGATGGGACCAGAATTAACTTTGCACCTGGCCATATTTGGATAGCTTTGACAGATACTGCGCCTACTTTCACTCTCAAATCCGAGGCGACACCATCACCTTCTACGAAGTAAGATTGGCGCCTAACTCGCTTCCGAGTTCTATCAAGGAGTAAGAACATGTCGCAAGAAACAGGTACAGGTCGAGTAAAACGCGGCATGGCAGAAATGCTCAAAGGCGGCGTCATCATGGATGTCGTTACAGCTGAACAAGCCAAGATTGCAGAAGATGCTGGCGCCGTTGCTGTTATGGCATTGGAACGTGTGCCTGCAGATATTCGTGCGCAAGGTGGCGTTGCACGCATGTCTGATCCTGACATGATTGAAAAAATTCAAGCAGCAGTGTCTATTCCTGTGATGGCTAAAGCTCGCATCGGCCACTTTGTCGAAGCTCGTATTTTAGAAAGCCTTGGAGTTGATTACATCGATGAGTCTGAAGTTTTGACTCCTGCAGATTACGAAAATCATATTGATAAGTGGGATTTCAAGGTTCCCTTTGTATGCGGTGCAACAAATCTTGGTGAAGCCCTTCGTCGCATTAACGAAGGTGCAGCAATGATTCGCTCTAAGGGCGAGGCAGGCACAGGCGATGTTTCAAATGCGATGCAGCATATGCGCAAGATCGGCGGCGAAATTCGCAGACTCTCTTCGATGCGCGAGGACGAACTCTATGTCGCGGCAAAAGAGATGCAGGCGCCATTTGAATTAGTAAAAGAAGTTGCAGCTAATGGAAAGCTTCCTGTTGTTCTATTTACAGCTGGTGGAATTGCAACTCCTGCAGATGCGGCACTGATGATGAGAATGGGAGCCGATGGAGTCTTTATTGGTTCGGGTATTTTCAAATCAGGAAATCCAGCACAACGTGCGGCTGCATGCGTCAAGGCAACAACGTTCTTTGATGATGCCAAGGTATTAGCAGAAGTTTCTCGTGGCCTTGGTGAAGCAATGGTTGGAATCAACGTTGCAGATTTGCCAGCTCCACACCGCTTAGCCGAACGCGGTTGGTAATTATTTTCGATGAAGGTCGGCGTACTCGCACTCCAAGGTGATGTTCGCGAACATGTTAACTCACTGATTGCATGTGGCGTTTATCCAAGAACTATTCGACGGATCGAAGAATTAGATAATGTCGACGCACTGATAATTCCTGGGGGAGAGTCGACGACCATTGCTCAATTAGCAGAGCATTACCAATTACTTGAGCCGATTAAGGAAAGAATTGCGCAAGGAATGCCAGCCTATGGTTCATGTGCGGGCATGATTTTGTTGGCAGATCGAGTCTTGGATGCAATTGAGGGACAAAAAACTTTTGGTGGACTCGATATAACAGTACGGCGAAATGCTTTTGGCCGACAGGTGGATTCATTCGAAAGTGATATTGATTTCCTTGACGGAGAAAATGAAAAAGTACATGCAGTATTTATTCGTGCGCCATGGGTTGAAGAGACCGGTAACGAAATCGCAACTTTAGCTAGCGTTATAGCACCCGATGGCACAACACATCCCGTTGCAGTAAGAAGCGCTACTCTCTTAGCAACCTCTTTTCACCCAGAACTTACAGGGGACTATCGCATTCATCGTTATTTCATCGAGGAACTCGCTCGCCCTGCCTTGATTTCACGTGGAGTGAGATAGTTTGCGATAAAGTACGCCCAGTTGAATAATTAGTGAGGTGTGTAGATGTCAGGCCATTCCAAATGGGCGACGACCAAGCATAAAAAAGCGATTACTGATGGTCGCCGTGCTAAGTCATTTGCAAAGTTGATCAAAGGTATTGAAGTGGCTGCACGCAATGGTGGACCCGATGTCGATGGAAACCCAACTCTTTTCGATGCCATAGCAAAAGCTAAAAAGGCTTCTATGCCAGCAGATAATATTTCACGAGCTGTCAAACGCGGAGCTGGACTTGAATCTGGTGGAGCTGATTGGCAAACAATTATGTATGAGGGTTACGGTCCAAGTGGCGTTGCCATCATGATCGAATGTTTATCTGATAACCGAAATCGCGCGGCGTCTGAAGTTCGCGTTGCAGTAACACGCAATGGTGGAAATATGGCAGATCCCGGTTCGGTTTCCTACCTTTTCAATCGTAAAGGCGTCATCATTGTTTCAAAAAATGGTGGAGTAACCGAAGACAAAGTTTTAGAGGCTGTATTAGAAGCAGGAGCTGAGGAAGTAAACGATATGGGCGAAGCATTTGAAGTTGTCTGCGAAGCGAGTGATTTAGTTGCAGCACGTAGCGCCCTTCAAAGTGCTGGTATTGATTATGAATCAGCAGACTCGTCATTTTTGCCATCTTTGAGTGTGCCACTTGATGCCGAAGGTGCCGAAAAGGTTTTTGCGCTCATTGATGCCATTGAAGAACTCGATGATGTACAAAATGTGTATAGCAATTTCGATGTATCTGATGAGGTAATGGCGAACCTGGGATGAAAGTTTTGGGAGTTGACCCAGGGCTCACTCGTTGCGGCATAGGAATTGTCGAAGGAACGACTGGTTCACAACTCTCACTCGTTGGTGTTGGTGTTATTCAAACGGATTCGACAATGCCACTCGAACAACGGTTACTTGATTTGGATCGCCAATTAAATGAATGGATAAACCTTTATTCACCCGATGTCATTGCCGTAGAGCGAGTTTTTTCCCAGCACAATTTACGCACAGTCATGGGAACGGGCCAAGCAGCCGGAGTCGCACTTCTTCTTGCGGCAAAGGCAGGTATTCCAGTCGTGATGCATACGCCGAGTGAAGTAAAAGCAGCTGTCACCGGTTCTGGACGTGCAAATAAAAAGCAAGTCGCCGACATGGTGGTGCATATTCTCAAACTTGAAAGCGCACCTAAGCCTGTCGATAGCACGGATGCATTAGCCCTTGCTATTTGTAATATTTGGCGAGGCAGTGCTTCTTCTAAAATTGCTAACGCAGTAGCGGCAGAGAAAACTCGCTTACGTAAGTTGCGTACCCTGTGATTTCGTTACTGCGGGGCAGTGTTCGTTACATATCTCATGATCGAGCCGTTATTGAAGTTCAGGGAATCGGGTATAGCGTTCTTCTTACATCTACTACAAGCGCATCGTTGACAATGGGAGCAGAAGTTATTCTGCATACTTCCCTTGTTGTTCGCGAGGATTCATTGACTCTCTTTGGCTTTCTCGATGAGGAATCAAAATCTGTTTTTGAATTACTGCAAACAGTTTCGGGAGTCGGTCCTAAAGTTGCACTTTCGATTCTCGGCGCACTTTCTATAGAAGATTTATCTCGTGCAATAGCGCAAGAAAATGTTGGTGTGATTGAAAAGGTTCCAGGCATTGGCAAAAAAGGTGCTCAACGAATGATTCTTGAACTCAAAGGCAAGATGCAATTTGGAGGTACCCATCAATCAATGGCTGTCCACCAACCTGCTTGGCGCGAGCAATTAACAAGTGCTTTGGTCTCACTTGGTTTCACACCAAAAGATTCTGATTCTGCAATCAACGCTCTCGTTTCCCGGTTACACAATGAAGGTGTTGAACCCTCGAGTGTGGACATGAGTGAATTACTCAAGAGCGCTCTTCAAAATGGAAAGAGCACTCGCTAATGCAAGAGTCTTCCCAAGATCGATTAGTGGCATCGAATGCTCGCGGAGAGGAATCAATTCTCGAGAATGCACTACGTCCGAAAACTCTGGGCGAGTTCATCGGCCAAGAGCGAGTGCGAGAACAAATCGATGTTCTACTTTCTGCAGCGCGTGCACGAGGCGCTAGTGCAGATCACATACTGCTCTCTGGTCCTCCAGGATTAGGCAAAACAACACTTGCCTTGATTCTTGCTTCAGAGATGCAAACACCTATTCGCATTACTAGCGGTCCTGCAATTACACATGCCGGTGATTTAGCAGCAATTCTTTCTTCGTTAGTCGAGGGCGAAATACTTTTTCTCGATGAGATTCACCGCCTTCCTAGGCCAGCCGAAGAGTTGCTCTATTTAGCGATGGAGGATTTTCGCGTGGATGTCGTCGTTGGCAAGGGTCCAGGTGCAACGGCGATTCCTCTGCAACTTCCACATTTCACACTAGTGGGAGCAACCACGCGCGCAGGGTTATTACCAAGTCCACTTCGAGATCGATTCGGATTTACTGCGCACTTAGATTTTTATCAAGAAAGTGAATTGGAATTAGTACTGGTGCGAAGTGCGAAGTTGCTTGGTGTAGATATTGATACAAAAGCGGTTTCTGAAATTTCTCGTCGCTCCCGTGGAACCCCACGAATTGCAAACCGATTACTGCGTCGAGTTCGTGATTATGCGCAAGTACAAGGCCGCTCCTCTATTACATTAGAGGATGCACGTAAGGCGTTGGAAATTTATGAAGTCGATGAAATTGGACTTGATCGACTCGACAAAGCTGTTTTGATTGCCCTTATCGAGCGATTCAATGGGGGACCAGTGGGGCTTTCTACTTTGGCTATTGCAGTGGGAGAAGAGATTGAGACAGTTGAATCTGTGGCAGAGCCATTCTTAGTCAGAAATGGATTTATGGCGAGAACGCCTCGAGGAAGAATCGCAACTGCCCTCGGTTGGAGCCATATCGGGCGTATTCCACCCGTTGGAATTGCAACCCTTTTCGACACACCTGCGCCTGACGCCTAGACTCTGCTCCCATGTCTACAACTAATAAACCAATCAAGACGGATGCACGCCCAGGACGCACACTTGCGATTTTGGCGCTCGTGCTTTTCGCACTCCTTGGCGCAGTCTTCATTCAAGGCGCAACAGCTGTGCGTTTAGGTCTAGACCTTCGCGGTGGAACGAGTGTGACTCTTCAACCTCGTATTGCTCCAGGGGAGAATGGAAAAGTTTCCAACGAGGCCATTGATCAAGCCGTCTCAATTATCCGTCAGCGCGTTAACTCATTAGGTGTTGCAGAAAGTGAAGTAACAGCGCAAGGAAGTGGTCTCAATCGTCAGATTGTTATTTCAGTTCCTGGAGACACTGGTCGTCGTGTTGTAGAACTAGTAGGCCAAACTGCTGAATTGCGTTTTAGACAAGTACTTGCAGAAACAAATGGCACTCCAAATCCTGCCGACACATCAACTGCTGCAACTCCAGTACCGGGTGTAGCACCTGATGTGAATGCTCGCTATGCAAAATTGGATTGTTCGATTGCAGCTAATCGTCAAGGAACTGGTAGCGATGTTGCTACTGCGCCAGTTGTTGCTTGTAGCCGAACTGGTGGAAACAAATACATTCTTGCTCCCGCTGAAGTTTTGGGACGCGAAGTAAGTAAAGCCTCTGCAGGTATCGACACTCAAGGCGGTAGCGCTTGGTATGTATCTCTTGTATTCAATGGTGAAGGCACAAAAGCATTCGGCGCACTCACTGCTCGTGTTACATCACTTGCATCACCACTGAATCAAGTGGCGATTGTTCTCGACGGACTCGTTGTTTCAGCTCCACGAATTAATGAGGCGATCCCATCAGGAAACGCCCAGATCACTGGAAGTTTTACTCAACTTGAAGCTACCGATCTTGCAAATGTTTTGAAGTACGGTGCCTTGCCATTAGCTTTTGATCGCGGTGAAGTGCAGCAAATTTCACCAACTCTGGGTTCTGATCAACTCCGCGCAGGTTTACTTGCAGGAGCACTTGGTTTATTCCTGGTACTTCTTTATTCACTTCTCTACTATCGCGGTTTAGGTCTTGTAACAATTGGCTCTCTGCTTATTGCAGGAAGCTTGACCTACTTATTGTTCTTGTTATTGGGTAAGTGGATTGGATTCACGTTGACTCTGGCCGGTATTGCTGGAGCAATCGTTTCAATTGGTATTACTGCTGACTCATTTATTGTCTACTTCGAACGTATTCGCGATGAAGTGCGTGAAGGACGTTCATTGCGTTCTGCAGTTGAAACTGGTTGGACACGTGCTCGACGCACAATCATTGTCGCTGACTTTGTATCGATTATTGCTTCGGTACTGCTCTACTTCTTTGCAGTCGGTGGAGTGCGAGGATTCGCTTTCACTCTAGGGCTGACCACATTGGTCGACTTGATTGTGGTCTTTGCTTTCACAAAACCGATTGTGACCATATTGGCCAAACTCAACTTTTATAGTTCGGGACACGTGCTCTCTGGGCTATCGGGTAAAAGTCTTGGAACAATTTCTAACGCGAAGGAGGCATAACAATGTCATCACGTTCAAGTCTTGGTGGTCGTCTCTATCGCGGTGAAACTTCCGTAGATTTTATTGGCAAGCGCCGTCGCTGGTATGGCATTTCAGGATTACTGATCATCGCATCCATTGGTGCGCTCTCGATTCAAGGCCTTCACCTCGGAATTGAATTCAAAGGTGGATCTTCCTACATTGTTACTAAAGCAGGAGTCAGTGTTGCTGATGCACAATCTGCAGTTACCTCGGTTGGAATTACTGGTGAAACCATAATTCAAAAAATCGGTAGCCAGAAGGTTCGTATTCAAACTGGCGCCGTAACGAGTGCTCAATCAAATGGAATTCAAGATGCACTAGCAAGCAAGCTCGGTGTTTCAGTAGATTCTATTGATACTCAAATCGTTGGGCCTTCATGGGGGAAAGAAATTACTCGTAAAGCACTCTATGGTTTATTTGGATTCTTACTTGTCGTAATGCTCTATCTTGCAATGGCTTTTGAACCAAAGATGGCTATTGCGGCAATTGTTGCGGTAATCCACGACGTATTTATTACAGTCGGCATCTACGCCCTTGTTGGCTTCGATGTGACCCCTGCAACTGTTATTGGATTCCTAACCATTCTTGGATATTCACTCTATGACACAGTTGTTGTCTTCGATAAAGTTCGAGAAAATACTCGCACAATCACAGCAACGTCGAAGAGCACATATTCACAAGCAGCAAATCTTGCAGTCAACCAAACATTGGTTCGCTCATTCAATACTTCCCTAATCGCACTATTGCCAGTTGCTTCGATTCTCTTCGTAGGTGCCGGATTATTAGGTGCGGGAACACTGAAGGATCTCTCCCTTGCACTCTTTATTGGACTTGCAACAGGAACATATTCATCAATCTTTATCGCTACTCCAATTTTGGCGGTATTACGTGAGCGTGAACCTGCAATGCAAGCACTTGCCAAGCGAGTAGGAGCTCGTTCAGGAGCATCGGTAGTGGCAACGCAGTCTTCGAGTATTCAAGGTGGCGCTACAACGGCAGTCAAAGAACGTCGTGGTCCCCGCAATCAACCAAAGCGCAAAGGTCGCAAGTAAGGACGTGTAATACATGGATACTTTGATTGCACCGATTCTTAGTGCACTCAAAGAGAACCATGCAGGTGTTCCACTAGATAATGTCGAGCACGCTTTCCTGGTTGCTGAAAAAGCACATGAAGGCCAACTTCGTAAATCCGGTGACCGCTATATAACGCATCCAGTTGCAGTTGCTGGAATTTTGGCAGATCTAGGTCTCAATCCTCCAACAATTATTGCGGCGCTCTTACATGACACTGTAGAAGATACGCCATATTCACTAGAACAACTTCGAGCCGATTTTGGCGAAGAGATTGCATCATTAGTAGATGGTGTTACAAAGTTAGACAAACTTACTTACGGCCCAACTGCTGAAGCAGAAACCGTACGCAAGATGGTTGTTGCAATGTCTCGTGACATCCGTGTTCTGGTTATCAAATTAGCCGATCGACTTCATAATGCTCGTACGTGGAAATTTGTCTCTGCCGAAAGTGCTGAACGAAAAGCTCGCGAGACATTAGATATTTACGCTCCTCTTGCACATCGCCTTGGTATGAATGCAATTAAATGGGAATTAGAAGACTTATCTTTCGCTGTTTTAGAGCCTAAGAAATATGAGGAAATTACTCGACTCGTTGCAGAGCGTTCACCAGCGAGGGAAGCGTTGAGTGAAGAAGTTATTGCTTCGGTGCGCGAGGATTTACTTCGAGATGGCATTGACGCGACAGTGACAGGTCGACAGAAGCATTTCTTTAGTGTTTACCAAAAGATGGTTGTGCGCGGTCGTGACTTCAACGATATTTATGATCTTGTCGGGATTCGCGTGTTGGTTGAAGATGTTCGCGATTGTTACGCAGTTCTGGGTTCCATCCACGCCAGATGGAGTCCTGTACCTGGGCGTTTCAAAGATTACATTGCGATGCCAAAATTCAACCTCTATCAATCCTTACATACAACAGTGATAGGACCATCGGGCAAAGCAATTGAGATTCAGATTCGAACCTACGATATGCATTCGCGCGCAGAGTTTGGAATCGCGGCACACTGGAAATATAAACAAGGCAATGAGAGTGATTCAACGTCACCTGAAATGCTGTGGTTGCGCCAATTGCATGAGTGGCAGAAAGAGACAGAGGATCCATCTGAGTTTCTTGAAGCATTGCGTTTCGACTTAGGTTCTCCTGAAGTTTTTGTATTTACACCGAAAGGCAGCGTCATCGCCTTGCCCGGTGGTTCAACGCCAGTGGATTTTGCATATTCGGTGCATACCGATGTTGGTAATCGTTGTGCTGGAGCAAAAGTAAATGGTCGCTTGGTTCCTTTGGAATCTAAATTAGCAAATGGTGATGTCGTAGAGGTACTAACGAATAAGAGCGATTCCGCTAGCCCGAGTCGAGATTGGCTCAACTTTGTTAAGAGCCCTCGCGCCCGATCAAAAATCAAAGCGTGGTTTAGTAAGGAGCGTCGCGAGGAAGCAATCGATGCTGGTCGAGAATCTATTGCTCGCCAAATGCGCAAAGCGGGTTTGCCTCTTCAAAAGATTTTTGCTGGGCATTCACTTTTGGAATTGGCACATGAATTGCGTTATCCAGATATTGAGGCACTGTATTCGGCGGTAGGAGATGGTCACGTATCTGCCGCTTCGATTATCGAAAAGCTTGTTGCATCGATAAGCGTTGAAGATTCACATCCAGAACCAACTATGGGCGCGCTACCAACGCACATAACGTCTTCTCGTCGCTCGAGTAATGCAGTGGAAGTAATCGGTGTGGGGGATGTTTTGGTAAAACTTGCGCGCTGTTGTACTCCTGTTCCTGGTGATTCGATTATGGGCTTTATTACTAAAGGCAGTGGAGTTTCAATTCATCGAGCTGATTGCATTAATGCACAAGATCTTCGCACTAATCAAGGGGAGCGAATCGTAGAAGTGCGCTGGCGTATCGGAGCTGCAAGTGTTTTCTTAGTCAATATTCAAGTAGAAGCTTTAGATAGAGCTTCATTACTGGCGGATGTGACCCGCACACTGGCTGATCAACATGTAAATATTTTAAGCGCAGCAGTGAGTACCTCAAAAGATAGAACGGCATTCTCGCGTTTTACTTTTGAAATGGCAGATGCGACGCATCTCGATGCTGTACTTGGCGCAGTGCGTTCCATCGAAGGTGTCTACGATGTTTATCGAACCACTAACGCTTAGTTGAACTCAGCTAAACCCTTTTCAGCTTCGGCCAACCATACGCGACGAGCATCTGCAGATTCACGAGCTTCAGTAGCTTTCTTTTCATTTCCAGCGGCACGTGCTTTCTCTGCCACTTTTTCATAATTAGCAATTGCCTCGCTCAGTTGTGTAACAACATCTTGTGCACGAGCTTTTGCAGCAGGATCGGTTTTGCGCCAAATTTCTGCTTCAGCTGACTTGATGGCATCTTCGACAACACGAACTCTGGCATCTAATGCGCTGCGCTTATCGCGGTGTGTCATACCAATTTTTTCCCATGCGCGTAAGTGATCACGCAGGGCATTTTTAGCTGCCTTGAGGTCTGTGATGGGAAGGAGCGCTTCAATAAGTGGAATTAATTCCTCACGCTTTGCAAGATTTGTTGCCATAGTGAGATCGCGTTTTTCAAGATCAGCGATTTTTGCTGCAAAAAATGCATCTTGTGATTTCTTGAATTTAGCCCAGAGCTTTGTGTCATCACTTGGCTTTCCGCGTCCAGCGGCTTTCCATTGATCCATCAATGTTTTGAAAGTGCGCGCTGTGGCGACCCAATCAGTTGAGGTAGAAAGTTTTTCAGCTTGCGCCACAAGATCTTTCTTTGTTTCAGAAACTTTACCTTGCGTTGCCTCTAGTGATGCGAAGTGCGTACGACGTCTCTTATCAAATTTATTGCGCGAGGAAGAAAAGCGCTTCCAAAGTTCGGCATCAGCGTTTTTCTCAAGACGTGGAGCCAATTTCCATTCATCAAGTAATTGCTTGAGACGATCTCCGGTGACTTTCCAATTTTCAGAAAGGGCAAGGGATTCAGCCTCAGCAACAATCTTCTCTTTTTCAACCAAAATTTGTTGGCGACGCGCATTTTTGGCAGCAATTTCAGCTGCCTTTTTTGCTTCGTAAGCTTCTTTGTGGCCTTCGATTAACGGTTCGAGTTGTTCAACAGATGCTGCCAGAGCGCCAAGATCGCCGACACCATTGAGTTCGCGAACTTGTTCACGCAACTTTTTTACTGCCGCATAAGAATCGGATGGAACCATTGCTCCACTTTTAATACGAGCAGCGAGTAGGGCGATCTCACCAGCGACTAATTCAAATTTTCTTACAAAGTAAGCGAGTGCTTCTTCATCACTTTTGCCTGGATAGGAACCAACTGCTTTTTCGCCATCAGGTGTTCGTACATAAACCGTTCCATCCTCGCCGACTCGGCCAAATTGTGAAGGATCTCCAATAAGTGCACTTGCAGCAGAGGGAGCAATGGATTGTGGATTGAAATCGGACATGGTTTATGTTCCTTTCAGCGCGGTGGCCTCGTTACCGAGAACTTCGCTATGGTTTCAACTCCTAAGATTTCTAGCCTTAGGTAGCGGTGATGGATGAAGCGACGTGAAGGGCTAAAAGGTACCCTGTCCAACGGGGTTGGCGTCAATCGCCCATGTGCCATGAAATTTCACGCTTATTATTGAAGGAAAGGTTGGGCCCAGATGCTCGTGACAGGCTTTGCCGCCCCTATGTTTGCTACGAATACGTGGATTATCGCCTCAGCACAAGGAAGTGAATGCCTCATTTTTGATTGCGGTATGCCCGATGTTTCAGGCCAAGTTCACGAAGAGATCGAAAGGTTCAACCTCAAACCGGTGGCGATTATTGCTACCCACGGACATCTAGACCATACATTTTCTATTGCGCCCATTGCAGATGGATATTCAATTCCTACATATGTTCATAGCGAGGATCGGATATTGCTGACTCAACCTCAACGTGCTCTCAGCGCCGAATTTGGTGCGACATTAGGTGATAAAAAGTTTATTGAAGCCCGCGATGTACGAGAATTGCGCAATGGTGACGAGGTGGAGATTGTGGGAATGAAAGTTCGCGCCTTTCACGCACCCGGTCACACTCGCGGCTCCATGATTTTCACCATTGATGATGAGGTATTGGTCAGCGGAGATGTTCTCTTTGCAGGCTCTATCGGGCGCACCGATCTGCCAACAGGATCTACTAAGGATATGGAAGATAGTTTGCGAAAGAAAATTTTACCCCTCGATGATTCTCTACGAGTTCTACCTGGACATGGCGCCGAAACGACAATTGGGCATGAGCGTCGAACTAATCCATATTTGAAGAATTTTTCTAAACCGTCCTCAATGAATAAAGGTCGCTTCTAAATGAAGAAAGAGAAAATTCAAGCTCCTAAAGGTGTGAGTGAATATGTTCCCCCAGCATCACGAGAGTTTGAATGGGTACGTGAAAAATTAATTACACCTGCTCGCATGGCTGGTTATTCACTCATGGAATTGCCAACTTTTGAAGATACTCAATTATTTACTCGTGGAGTCGGCGAATCAACAGATGTAGTTTCAAAGGAGATGTACACATTTGAAGATCGTGGTGGCAGGTCTATCACTTTGCGTCCCGAGGGTACGGCTGGCGTAATGCGTGCAGTGATTGAACATAATTTGGATCGTGGTCAATTGCCAGTAAAAGTTTGGTACTCAGGAGCATTCTTTCGTGCAGAAAGACCGCAGGCTGGTCGTTACCGTCAATTTTATCAAGTTGGTATTGAAGCTATTGGATTAGATGATCCTGCAATAGATGCAGAAGTGATTGCAATTGCGGATCAGGGTTTTAAATCATTAGGCCTCAAGCGCTTCCGATTAGAGATTACATCCCTCGGTGATAGCGCATCACGGGCCGCTCACCACATTGAACTCGATAAATATATTTCAAATCTCGACTTAGATGAGGCTACCTCCCAACGCGCAAAAATTAATCCACTTCGCCTCTTTGACGACAAACGTGATGAAATAAAGAAACTTATGTCCAAGGCCCCGCTTCTTATGGATTATTTATCCCAAGAATCGATGACACATTTCGCAGAAGTCCAAAGTCATTTGAAGGCACTCAAGATTTCATTTGCAATCAATCCTTATATGGTTCGTGGTCTGGATTACTACACGGGTACAACTTTTGAATTTATACATGAAGATCTGGGCGCGCAATCCGGAATCGGCGGTGGCGGTCGATACGACGGCTTGATGGAGCAACTCGGTGGCCAAGCTCTGTCAGGTATTGGATTTGGTCTGGGCGTAGATCGCGCATTACTTGCAGCGCGCGCAGAAGAGGTTGTTCCGGTTGAAACTTTTACATCGCAACTTTTTATTATTCCGTTAGGGGCACAGGCGAAAAGTGAGGCACTTGTAATCGCATCCCAATTGCGTGGACACGGACATGTAGTCGAAATTGCTTTTGGGGAACGCGCACTCAAGGGTGCTATGAAAGCGGCCGATAAGAGTGGGGCGAAATTCGTAGTAGTCCTCGGGGATAGCGAACTTTCCAGCGGAAGTGTTGAACTCAAAGAGATGTCTAGTGGAGATTCAAAATCCGTTAGGATTACCTCCTTACACGAAGCGCTGTAATCACTCCAGAGTTGACGACTGATCGGAAAAATTGATTTCATCATGATGAGAACACACGGCGCTGGTTCATTGCGCAAAAGCGATGCGGGCACAGTAGTCACACTTGCTGGTTGGGTTTCTCGTCGACGCGATCACGGCGGAGTTGCCTTTATAGATTTTCGAGATGCAACGGGGTGGGTGCAAGTTGTTATTCGCGATGAAGCTATGGCTGGTTCCTTGCGCGCCGAATGGTGTTTGCAGATAACTGGTGAGGTTGTCAGTCGACCTGCAGGCAATGAAAATCCTGGCGTAGATACTGGTGAGATTGAAGTAATGGGCGATGCGATCGTCGTTCTCAGCGAATCTGCTCCGCTGCCATTTCCTATTGATAGCGGTGATGATTCTGATATTAATGAAGAAGTACGCCTGAAATATCGCTACTTAGATTTGCGTCGCGAAAAACCGGCAGCCAATTTACGATTGCGCTCAAAAGTTACATCCACAATTCGCTCGGTCATGGATGAAGAAGCATTTCTTGAGATTGAAACACCTTACTTGACGCGCTCAACCCCCGAGGGTGCACGCGATTTTCTGGTTCCAGTTCGACTCCAGCCTGGAAGTTGGTATGCACTCCCACAATCACCACAACTCTTCAAACAATTATTGATGGTTGCGGGAATGGAAAAGTATTACCAGATAGCACGTTGTTTTCGTGATGAAGATTTCCGTGCAGATCGACAACCCGAATTTACACAATTAGATATTGAAATGTCTTTTATTGACCAGGAAGATATTTTGGCTGTCGCAGAAAAGATTGTCGCAAAGGTTTGGAAAGAGGTAGCCAATTACGAGATTGCGCTGCCACTGAAACGAATGACATATGCCGATGCAATGTCGCACTATGGTTCTGATAAACCTGATTTGCGTTTTGACTTGAAGTTGCAAGAGCTCACTTCCTTTTTTGCACAGACACCTTTTAGAGTCTTTCAAGCACCGTATGTCGGCGCAGTGATCATGCCAGGGGGAGCGGACTCACCTCGTCGCGAACTCGATGCTTGGCAGGATTGGGCTAAGGCGCGTGGAGCCAAAGGACTTGCTTATATTTTGGTAAATGCAGATGGCACCTTTGGCGGCCCAGTCGCTAAAAATCTCTCAGATAGTGAGCAGGCGACAATAGTTGCGCAGGTAGGAGCTAAGCCAGGAGATGCAATATTTTTCGCGGCAGGGGAGCGCACGGCTTCACTCAATCTTTTAGGCGCCGTGCGACTAGAAGTTGGAAAACGTTGCGGACTAATCGCACAGAACACGTGGGAATTCCTCTGGGTTATAGATGCACCAATGTTTGAGCCAACAGATAATGGTGGATGGACAGCGGTGCATCATCCATTTACAGGGCCAAAACCTGAATTCGCACGCACCTTCGCGCAAGATCCAGCAAGTGCTCTTGCCTATGCCTACGACATTGTTTTAAATGGAACTGAGTTAGGCGGCGGATCCATTCGTATCCATGATCGCCAAATACAAAAAGATGTTTTCTCGGTTATTGGCCTCAGCGATGAAGAAGCGGCAAGTAAATTTGGATTCTTACTTGAAGCATTCAACTATGGTCCGCCGCCACATGGCGGTATCGCACTTGGCCTAGATCGAGTCTGTGCTTTGCTCAGTGGCTCTGATTCCATTCGAGAAGTAATTGCTTTCCCAAAGACAGCAAGTGGAGGCGACCCATTGACCGGAGCTCCAACTCCGATCACACCAGCCCAACGAAAAGAGAGCGGTATAGATGGCGCTCCGAAGGGAATTTAGAGAGAATCTGCAGGTGAAAAAATCACTTTCTCTCTTCGTGGCTTCGCTTCTGACAATTACGCTCAGTGCATGTGGCGTGCAGTCTCAAATATATTCTTCTTCAAAGCGTGAAGGTGTTTATTACTCAGTACCAAAAGATTGGAACACAATCTCTGAGGCAAAACTCAATGCCTATGAAATCAAGAATGCAAAAGGGACCGCGGTAGATCGACAGGCACTTGTGAAATGGCAGAGTGCGTTTTCAACTGATAAGAAAACTACTCCCTCTGAAATTTTTGCTATTGGTGCCCCTGAAAAACCGTTGGCATTTGCCCGTGTCCGGTCGCTGTCAATAGATGAACTCAATGCCGTTTCTTATAACGTTTTACGCGATGTCATTGTTCCACTTTCAGAATGGGTAAACAGTCCCACCGCCGATACTCCTGTCTATAGCATCGAGAGTGATCAGGAAGTCGTTGAAAAAGGCGCCAGGGGCGTGCGAACAATTTTCTCATTTACGCATTTGGGTGTCTCTCAAACAATTGATCAAACTGCGATGCTCTCAAATGATCATTCAACAATGTATTTATTCATTATCCGTTGTACCAGTGCGTGTTATGCAAAGAATAAAAAGATCATGACCCAGATTTCCAATTCGTTTACCGTAAGGGGAGCCAAGTGAGTGAAGTTGACATAGTCACGAGCAGAAAACGTGACTCGGATCGTAGAACGCGAATTCACCTTTCGTTCTTCGATCGCACAAAGTTCTTCCTACTTTTCGGACTAGTTTTTCTAATTTTAGTCTGGTCAAACTTGGCTGATAATCCAATCTTGAGTGTCAGTGATAGTGTCAAAGAAGTTTCATCCAGCAAATCGTGGATTTTGGCACTCGTTGTTATTGAAGTCTTGCGTCAAATACACTTCGGACTTGCCGAAATTTTGGCTCCTTATCACGGTGCATGGCAAAAATATTTTTCCTTTATGGATCGACAAATTCATCGAGTGAGTGATTGGTCAAGATTTCGACTATCACGCGTTATAAAATGGCTTTTAGTATTGGTTTTGGTTTCAGTTGTATTGGGAGCAGTTTATAAAGAGACCCCTATCCGAGCACTTTTCTTGGCTCCGAAAGCTTTCATTAGTGCCCTTCCAATGTTGGGCCAGCTTCTCTTTGCAGTCTTCTTTGTCATCATTCAATTTGGAGCAATTTTTTGGTTTCTAAGTCGAGGGGGAGTGGATACATATTTCCCTGACGACATTCGTACGCGATTTACCGATGTATGGGGACAAGACCATGTTCTCAATCGCATCCGTGAAAATCTTTTGTTTTTGGAAAAGCCAGAAGAGATTGAAAAACACGGTGGTTATGTTCCGGGAGGACTACTTCTATGGGGTCCTCCAGGAACCGGTAAGACTCTCATGGCTGAATCTATGGCTGGTGAAACTGGAAAGCCGTTCGTCTTTGTAGATCCAGGTGCTTTTACAAATATGTTCATGGGCGTTGGAGTACTAAAAGTAAAGGGGCTTTTTAGAAAACTTCGCAAACTCGCGCTTCGCTATGGTGGAGTTGTCGTTTTCTTCGACGAAGCGGACTCATTAGGAAATCGCGGAATTATTTCCTCAGGTGGACAGCAAAGATTTGACGCGAGTCCCACTGCAGGAATTTTTGGTGATGCCTGTCATGGCGGGGCATATTTATCAGCGGCTTCTGCTTCGGCTTTAGTTCACGAAAAATTTGTTATGGGCGGCGCAGCTGGTGGCGGCGGAGGCGGCGGAACAGGAACTCTTCAAGCGTTGCTCACCGAATTATCTGGATTAAAAAAACCGCGAGGCTTCTTCAATCGCATTGTGCGACGAACTCTTGGCATGCGTCCAAAGAATCCTCCGAAATATCGCATCCTGGTTGTTATGGCTACCAATATGCCAGAAGCACTCGATGAGGCGCTGCTGCGTCCAGGTCGTATCGATCGCATGTATCGAGTTGGTTATCCCAGCAAAGCGGGTCGAGTTCGCACGTATGAAGGATATTTGGCAAAGGTTTCACATTCACTCACAGACGATGAGATTGATAAGTTGGCAACGATTACTCCCTATGCAACGGGTGCCACAATTAAAGACACTATCAACGAAGCTCTCATTATTGCGATTCGTAATGGAAGACAATCCATCGAATGGCAAGATGTTGTAAAAGCAAAACAGCAAAAGGAACTCGGACCTTCAGAGGATGTCGAATATATAGAACGCGAACGTCACGCTGTGGCAGTCCACGAGGCATGTCACGCAGTGATGGCGCATCGTGTACGCCAACACATGGCAATTGATTTAGCAACAATCGAAAAGGGTTCTGATTACTTAGGAATGGTTGCAAGCATTCCACCAGATGATCAGTTCACTCGTTGGCGCACAGAATACGAGTCTGACATTCTCGTTTCCTTAGCATCATTAGCAGGGGAGCGTATGTTCTTCGATGGTGACAACTCTTCAGGTGTATCTGGAGATTTGGAGAGCGCAACAACAATTGCATCACTGATGGAAGGACATTGGGGTATGGGTTCAACTATTTCCTCACATGCCTCTAATCGCAGATTTGAAGTTGGAGCACCTGGTGGCGGTAAAGGAAAAGATGACACTGCTAAACAAATACGACATGCACTCAGTGATCGAATCGAAGACAATCTCACCGGACTACTTGCCAAGGCTGAAGAAATACTTATTGCTAATCGCAAAGAAGTTTTATCGTTAGCACACGCATTGGAAACTCATAAAACTATGAGTGGCGAAGATGTTGCAGCTGTCATCGATGGTGTCAAAGGATCACTCGTAGATGGTCGTCCATATCTGGAGAGTGAATTACAACTTAGAATTGAGAAATACCACGAAGCATCTCTGGTAGCCCATCGCAATCACCGAACTCCTGATATAGCCCTGCCTGTTA
>CANFXM010000024.1 GCA_947451045.1 Actinomycetota bacterium
AAGTGAAATGTATTTATGTTGCTATTGGACAAAAGGGTTCAACAATCGCATCTGTAAAAGCCTCTCTTGAAGAAGCTGGCGCGATGGAGTACACAACTATCGTTGCTTCACCTGCATCAGATCCAGCAGGCTTCAAATATTTAGCACCATATACAGGTTCTTCAATTGGACAGCATTGGATGTATGCGGGACAACACGTTCTCATTGTTTTCGATGATTTGTCTAAGCAAGCTGAGGCATACCGTTCAGTCTCATTGTTGCTTCGTCGTCCACCAGGCCGCGAAGCATATCCAGGAGATGTTTTCTATTTGCACTCACGTCTTCTTGAGCGTTGCGCAAAACTCTCCGATGAACTTGGTGGTGGTTCAATGACTGGTCTTCCAATCATTGAGACAAAGGGAAATGACGTTTCTGCATTTATTCCAACAAACGTAATTTCAATTACTGATGGACAGTGCTTCTTGGAAACAGATCTTTTCAATGCTGGTGTTCGTCCAGCTATCAACGTGGGTGTTTCTGTCTCTCGTGTTGGTGGATCTGCTCAGACAAAAGCCATGAAGAAAATCGCTGGACGTCTACGTCTTGACCTTGCACAGTTCCGTGAGCTCGAAGCATTCGCTGCATTTGGTTCCGATCTTGATGCTGCATCAAAGGCACAACTTGAGCGCGGAGTTCGCATGGTTGAGCTCTTGAAACAAGGACAGTACTCACCATATTCATTGGAACGACAGATTGTTTCAATTTGGGCTGGTACTTCAGGCAAGCTCGATGATGTTGCAGTTGCAGATATTCGTCGTTTTGAATCTGAACTACTTGATTTCATTGGTCGCGAACGCAAAGCAATCTTTGATGTTATTTCTGAAACCAAGCAACTCGAAGATGACACAGTTAAGTCGATGGAGGAAGCAGTTGCAGCCTTCAAGACTCGATTTGTTCCAACAGTTGCAGCTCCCGTAAAAGATGCCCCAGTAGAAGCTTTGGATAACGAAGCATCTGAGCAGATTCAAAAGCACGTACCTCCAGCTAAGGCGTCGGAGAAGAAGTAAAAAATGGGTGCCCAACTTCGTATTTATCGCAGACGTATGCGATCCGTTAAAGCGACCAAAAAAATCACGAAAGCCATGGAGTTAATCTCTGCCTCTCGTATTGTCAAGGCGCAACAACGAGTCACTGCATCAACTCCATATTCTTTGGAATTGACTCGTGCGGTATCTGCGATTGCTACGTATTCATCAACAAATCATCCGTTGACGACTCCTTCTGAAAAACCAATACGTGCAGCAATTTTGATTATTACTGCTGACCGCGGCATGGCGGGTGCTTACTCAAATAATGCAATCAAAGAAGGAGAACAGCTCGCTGGACTTCTACGAGAGCGCGGACTTGAGACAGTTTCCTATCTTGTAGGACGCAAAGCAGTTAACTATTACCGCTTCCGCAACCGCCCAGTTGCAGCATCATGGACTGGTTTTTCAGATAATCCAACATATGAAAATGCAAAAGAAATCGCAGATTCATTGATGAATGCCTTTATTGCTGATGCACAATCTGATGTAAATGGCGTAGATGAAATCCATATTGTCTTTACTGAATTCCAATCAATGATGACTCAAAACGCGGTAGCACGTCGTATGTTGCCACTCGAAGTTGTCGAAAATAGTGAACCAATACCAGCTGGTTTACTTCCAATGTATGAATTCGAACCTAATGCAGGAGTAGTGCTCAACGCACTTCTTCCTCGTTACATTGAGGCTCGAGTATTCAATGCCATGTTGCAATCTGCAGCATCAGAGCATGCAGCACGTCGTAAAGCAATGAAATCAGCAACTGACAATGCTGATGAACTCATCAAGTCGCTCACACGACTTGCGAACGCGGCTCGTCAGGCCGAAATTACCCAAGAGATCAGTGAAATTGTTGGCGGCGCAGACGCGTTGGCCTCAGCTAGTGCAGGGAGTGAATGATGTCTGTAAAAACATCCAGTAAAGGCCGCGTTGCCCGAGTTATTGGACCGGTGGTGGATATTGAATTCCCAGCGGATTCAATGCCCGCAATATTCAACGCCCTCAAAGCCGATGTAGTCATGGGTGGTGAAACTCGTACGTTGACACTTGAAGTTGCGCTACACATTGGCGACAACCTCGTACGCGCGATTTCAATGCAACCAACTGACGGAATGGTTCGTGGTACTGAAGTAACTGATTCAGGCGACCCAATCATGGTTCCAGTTGGAGATGTAACAAAAGGTCACGTATTCAATACTCTTGGTGAATCACTTGATGTTCCAACATCATCACTCGATATCAAAGAGCGTTGGCCTATTCACCGTAATGCACCTGCATTTGATCAACTTGAATCAAAGACAGAGATGTTTGAGACAGGTATCAAAGTTATTGACCTTCTTACACCTTACGTAAAAGGTGGAAAAATCGGTCTATTCGGCGGTGCCGGTGTAGGTAAAACTGTTTTGATTCAGGAAATGATTTATCGCGTAGCTGAAAACTTCGGTGGCGTATCTGTATTCGCTGGTGTTGGTGAGCGTACTCGTGAAGGTAACGACCTTTTCTTGGAAATGACCGAGACTGGTGTTATCAATAAAACTGCTTTGGTCTTCGGCCAAATGGATGAACCACCTGGAACGCGTCTTCGTGTTGCACTCTCTGCACTCACAATGGCTGAATATTTCCGCGATGTACAAAAGCAGGACGTGTTGCTCTTCATCGACAACATCTTCCGCTTTACACAAGCAGGTTCTGAAGTATCAACTCTTCTCGGACGTATGCCATCTGCTGTGGGTTACCAGCCAACACTTGCAGATGAAATGGGACAGTTGCAGGAGCGCATTACTTCAACACGTGGTCACTCAATTACATCGATGCAGGCAATTTACGTTCCAGCCGATGACATTACTGACCCAGCTCCACACACAACATTTGCGCACTTAGATGCAACAACAGTGCTCTCACGTCCAATTTCAGAACTTGGAATTTATCCTGCTGTAGATCCACTCGATTCATCATCACGTATTTTGGATCCACGCTATATCGGAGAGCACCACTTCCGTGTTGCTAACCGCATCAAGCAGATCTTGCAGCGTTACAAGGATCTTCAAGACATCATTGCGATTCTTGGTATCGATGAACTTTCAGAAGAGGACCGTATTCTCGTTGGACGCGCTCGTCGTATTCAGCGCTTCTTGTCACAAAACACATTCGTGGCAAAGGTCTTTACTGGCCTAGATGGTTCATTCGTTCCATTGTCAGAAACAATTTCTGCATTCGAAGCACTTGCTGATGGAAAGTACGATCACGTTCCAGAGCAGGCATTCTTTATGTGCGGCGGTCTTGATGACGTTGAACGTAAAGCAGCAGAATTGGCAAAGAACTAAGCCATGTCATTCGCCGTCGAATTAGTGTCACCTTCGCAAAGGGTGTGGTCCGGGCAAGCAGAGATGGTTTCTGCGCGCACGATCGATGGTGACCTTGGAATACTCACAGGACATACGCAATTATTTGGTGTTCTAGTCGATGGAACTGTAACTATTAAAGGTACTGATGGAAGCACCACTGATTTCAATATCAGTGGTGGCTTCTTATCAGTTGCCAATAACAGAGTCTCTATTCTTACGGAATCTGTTAACTAACTATTCTCGAGTTACCTTTGCACCAAGTGATTGAAGTTGCTCTGCAAAATTAGGGTAGCCGCGATCTAAGTGAAATGCCTGATCAATTGTTGTTTCCCCTTCACTAACAAGTGCTGCAAGCAAGAGTCCGGCACCAGCACGAATATCCGTAGCTTCAACAGGGGCGCCAGATAGCTCTTTTACCCCTGTTATCGCAGCATGGTGACCATCGATGCTGATGTGTGCACCTAGGCGCATGAGTTCATTGACAAACATAAAGCGAGATTCAAAAACATTTTCGGTCACTATTGCATCTCCATCGGCTATTGAATTGAGCGCAATAACCATGGGTAATAAATCAGTTGGGAATCCTGGATAAGGAAGTGTTGCAACGTCGATAGATTGTGGGCGAGAATCCATACGAACACGAATTCCATCTTCGGTGGTGGTAATAATTGCGCCAGCACTGGCTAATTTTTCAAGAGGTAATTCTAAATCTTGAGCTCGAGCACCATGAATTGTTATATCGCCCTTGGTCATTGCTGCAGCGAATGCCCATGTGCCCGTAATAATTCTGTCGGGAATTGTGGTGTGGTTTGCTGGATGAAGTGAATCAACTCCAGTGATTGTAATTGTTGGAGAACCTAGTCCTTTTATATTTGCGCCCATTGCAATAAGAAAATCACCAAGGTCAATGAGATCTGGTTCACGAGCAGCATTGTCGATTGTTGTAACACCTTTAGCTAAAACTGCCGCTGTCATAATATTTTCAGTGGCACCGACGCTTGGAAAATCGAGTTCGACATGTGCACCTTTGAGTCCATTGGGTGCTTCAGCAACTACATATCCATGTTCTATATGTGCAACTGCGCCAAGTGATTCAAGACCTTTAATATGAAAATCTAAACCACGCGAACCAATGGCATCGCCTCCAGGAAGTGCGACTTCAGCCTTTCCAGTTCGTACAACAAGGGGGCCTAATACATTAATAGAGGCACGCATTTTTCGAACTAAGTCGTAATCTGCACGGTGTCCAGGAATGTGCGGAACATCGATTGTCACAACCCCATTGTTATTTTTTACGCTACATCCAAGTCGAGTCAGTAAGTCGCCCATAATTTCAACATCTGCAATATCTGGAACATTGCTGATGGTTGATCTACCCGGCGCTAAAAGGGTTGCTGCCATAAGTTTGAGAGCCGAGTTTTTGGCTCCCGAAATCGTGACTTCACCATGGAGACGAGCCCCACCAACGACGCGAAAACGATCAGCGTTAGCCATACCCATCCCTTCTCCTGACTTTGAGTGGTCTCATCGTAACTGCCCTTATAGGCTCTACCCATGGTTCATTTAACTCGGATTTACACAAAAACTGGCGATGACGGCACGACTTCACTCGGAGATATGAGTCGCACATCAAAGAATGACCCTCGCCTTGAAGCCTATGCCACAGTCGATGAAGCCAATTCATCAATCGGTGTTGTCTTATCAACTGATGAATTGAGCAAAGAAGTTCGCACACTTTTAGTACGAATTCAAAATGATCTCTTCGATGTTGGTGCCGATCTCTGCACTCCAGTATCTGATGCGCCTGCATTTGAACCATTGCGAGTGCTTGAATCTCAAATCGTTTATATCGAAAATCAAATTGATTTTTACAATGAATCTTTAGAAGCTCTACGCTCTTTTGTTCTTCCTTCAGGTACGCCAGCTGCTGCACACCTCCATGTTGCACGGACGGTTACACGTCGTGCAGAGCGATGCACATGGGCTGCAATTCATGCTTTTGGTTCAGGTGTAAATCCACTGACTGCAAAATATCTCAATAGATTATCCGATTTACTTTTCGTTCTAGCACGTATTGCGAATAAAGAAATCGGCGATCAATTGTGGGTGCCAGGAGCCAATCGTTAATTAGTTTTGGTCACCGGGGTATAGATATTTGTATAGTTTGTTGTCGCAGGAACATCGTGATGACATGTGATATTTATTGCTGAAACTGAATGAGCGACAGATAATATTTCCTGGCTTTTCAATAGAACGGTTATAACCTGTCTTTTGTTACTTTTTCCAATTGAACGATTGATAGTTCCTAAAACATTTTTTGCTTCATCGACAACATTTGCTGAAATTTCCCACCATGTGCAGCCATTTTCAGAAGTAACTTGTACGGCGCCACATGAGTACTTTTCACAAACCCTCGTCCCATCAATTTTTTGAGCAAGCTCCTTAGTCAGGCTGGGATTATTAGAAGCAGTGCTAATCAATTGCGCAGCCGTTGGAACTTTCGCCCAAATCTCACCGTTGGTCTTATCATTTTCAAATCCGCTCAGTGGCCAGTGAGGTGAAGGCGAGGGCGACAATGATATTTTTGGATGCACGATACGTTTTCTTACAATGATCTTTTTCTTTACCGGCGTTGGAGCTACAGACTTTTTGACAGTTGGCGCAGGTGAAGGCTTACTCGTTGCGGCACTTGCCCCAGGAGCTATAAATGAAATTGCGAGGCAGAGCAGGAGTATTTTTTTCAATTCCGATCCCATTTGAATGTGCGGGCTGCTATGAGAACCCCCGCAATAAGCCAAGCAAGTAAAATTATGAAGGTTCGTCCCGTTTCCCAAGATTTTGCAACTTCGTGTGTGGCAAAAGTATTTGGCAAGAAGACAGAACGCATACCTTGGGTAAGCCACTTGAGTGGAAATATTGCCGCTACTTGCTGCATCCACGAGGGAAGTTGAGTGAAAATGAAGAAAACTCCACTAAAGAATTGAAGAACGATTACTACAGGTGAGACCACCGCGGATGCGCCTCGACCGCTTTTCGGAATTGAAGAGAAAGCAATTCCAAGAACTGTCGAAGAAGCAGTTCCCAAAATAATGAGCCAAGTAAAGGTAAACCATTTGGATACATCCGTTGGCATATTCAAGCCGAAGAAGAAATATCCACCAGCGAGTAAAAGCACTACTTGAAGAATCATGCTGACGAAAACTAATAAAGCTTTACCGATGAAATAACTTGCAACTGGCATCGGAGTTCCACGTAGACGTTTGAGAGAGCCGTAATCGCGTTCCATTGGAATCGTAATTGCAAGTTGTTGGAAACCACTATTGACCAGTCCAGATGCGACCATTCCTGCAACAAAATATTGTGAGAAAGTTACACCTGGTGCAATTGTGTCTTTGAATACTGAACCAAATATTGCCAGAAGAATTAATGGAAAGAGAAGAGTAAAGACAACAGATTCGCGTTGACGAGTAAATTGTCGTATCTCAAGTGCGCCTCGACGAAGTCCAAGATTGAGTGCGCTTGGAATCTTATTCATTAGCATGACCAATCATTTTCAAATATATATCTTCAAGAGAAGGTCGAGTAATACTGAGTTCTGGAATTTCACCAGCGAATTGTGGTGACATCGAAGAAACGAGCGCAGTTGGATTTTGTGTCTCCATTGATTTAAGTTCGCCATTTTCGCGCCATGTAACTGTGGCCATCGAAGATGATCTGCCACCTAATTGCTCGGGTGTAGATACCTCGATTATCTGGCCATGATTGATGACAGCAACTCTGTCGGCAAGCGCCTCTGCCTCATCTAAGTAGTGCGTTGTCAATAAAATAGTCGTACCATCATTGCGCAAATTATTAATTAGTGACCAAAAAGCACGACGTGCTTCGGGATCAAATCCTGTCGTTGGTTCATCCAAGAAAAGTAATTCAGGATTTCCAACAATACCGAGTGCAACATCTAAACGTCTGCGTTGTCCACCACTCAAGCTACGGATAAGCTCTTTTGATTTCTCTTCTAGCCCAACTGCCTGAATAACTTCGTCGGCTTTGCGGGGATTGGAGTAATAGCCGGCAAAGTGCGAAATCGTTTCATAGACAGTGAGATCACCTGCATCGGATGTTGATTGAAGGACGATGCCAATACGATTTCGCCATTCTCGCGATGCGTGGCCTTGTGTTGCAGGATCAAAATCTAGGACTTTAACCTCACCGCTATCACGAGTTCGAAATCCTTCAAGAATTTCAACTGTTGTTGTCTTGCCAGCACCATTGGGGCCAAGCAGTGAAAAAATCTCACCTTTAGTAATTGATAAATCGATGCCACGAACGGCTTCGAGGCTTGCATATGACTTACGTAGCCCAGTAACTTCAATGACATTCACGCTCTCATTATGCTACTTGAAGTAAAAAGTGCGAAAATAGTGCCATGAGCCCGCGTAAGAATTATCCAAAAAATAAGAGGCCACAATCCGCGGAGCGTGAAAGTACCCCTTCAAATGAAACAACTGAAGAGCATCCAGATGGAATTTATATTGTCCGAAAACTCACAGGATCTGCATCTAATAAACCATATCGATGCCCAGGCTGTGATCAGATAATCCCAATGGCAACGCCTCATATCGTTGCATGGCTTGATTACGACGAAGAAGGACGCAGGCATTGGCACAGCGCATGTTGGGCAAAGAAAAATAATCGCGGCCCACGAACAGAGCGGACGCGTAACGCACCTAGATATTAACCAAAACGACCTTTGAGAAGTTTTGTGAGAATAATAATGAGCTTGTCATTACCATCGGTGCGTTTGAAACTTGTAAATGCAATAGGAATTTGGAAGCGCGCACGAATGACAGTGCGTGGATATGTAAATTCCAATATTCCTTCAGGGCCATGAATGCGGCCGTAACCGCTATCTTTCACGCCACCAAATGGTACGGAGGCAATGGCTGCAAATGAAATTACAGAATTGATTGCAACCATTCCACATTTGAGCTGTGAAGCAATTTTCTTACCATGACGCTTTGACCAGATTGATGCGCCTAAACCATATTTGGAAGCATTTGAAAGCTCGATAGCTTCATTCATATCTTTCACACGGTTAATAACAATTGTTGGCCCAAAAGTTTCTTCGCGTACTGCCGTGGAATCCTCTGGAACATCGACCAGAATAACTGGCTCAACGTATGGCTTCTTTACCGACTCGGCACCACCAAATACTGCAGTGCCACCCTTTGCGATTGCATCTTTGATATGAGATTCAATAATATCTAATTGCTTGGGCATCGTTGCTGGGCCATAGTTACCAACACCTGGTGCACCAGGATGAATTTTCTTTGCTGCTTCTACCATTCCAGCAATAAATTTATCTGCAACTTTTTCATCGACATAGACACGCTCGGCACCAATACATGTTTGACCCGCATTACTCATTGCCGACCAGATGGTTGCATCGACAGCTCGTTTGATATCTGCATCAGATGCAACGATTACAGGATCTTTGCCACCACATTCCAATACAACGGGTGTCATTGTTGTGGCGCAGGTAGCAGCAACAATTTTTGCTGTTCTTGTTGAACCAGTAAAGGCCAACTTATCTACTCCGCTTTCACATAGCGCTTTGCCGGTATCTCCAAGTCCAGTGATACAAGTAAAGATATGTTCGAAAGGTGCAATCTCGCTAAATGTTTTTGCTAACCACATGCCTACACCAGGAGTGAATTCACTTGGTTTGAATACAACTGTATTTCCGGCAGCGAGTGAGTACGCAATAGATCCCATAGGAGTAAAGATTGGATAGTTCCAAGGTCCAATTACGCCAATAACACCAAGTGGTGAACGTTCAACTGTTGCTGACATATTTGCCATGATCGGACCAGGAGAGCGATGAGAAGTACGCATTACTTCTTGGGCATGACGAGATGCCCAACCCAAATGTGCGATAGCAAGACTTGTCTCTAACTTTGCATCACTGACAGGCTTTCCTGTTTCGCGTGATATTAGTTCTGTTATCTCATCGACGCGATCCATAATTAATGAACTCCATGCAATCAAGACTTTCCTTCGTCCTACAAAGCCGAGTTTTTGCCATGCTGGTGACACAACGCGCGCAGCAGCAACTGCTTCGTTGACTTCGCTCGCTTCATGAATTGGATATGTACCAACTACTTCGCCTGTGACAGGGAAATGTGAATCAAATGTTGCACCGTGATGTAGGACCATGGTCGTAAGAATAGTGTGAGAAAGATAAGATTTATAGTATGGCCGAGCTCATTAGACCCAGCACGGTCCTGCCAGGTAAGCGCACAGAATTTGAAGTACGCACATCCGATGGAGTAACTCTTGTTGGTGAAGTGGCAGAGCCACTCCACCCTTCACGAGGGGCGATTTTATGTTTACACCCATTGCCCACTGCAGGCGGAATGATGGATAGCCATATTTTCAAGAAAGCGGCTTACCGTTTACCGGCACTGGCTGATATCACAGTAGTTCGTTTCAATACTCGGGGGACAACGAGTGAACGAGGTACAAGTTCGGGTGAATTTGATAATGGCGATGCGGAAGGTTTGGATGTTGAAGCAATGATTAATTACTGCTTCGATGTATTAAACATTAAAAAATTGTGGGTTGTTGGATGGTCATTTGGTACTGACGTGGCATTGCGTCACGCACGAGATCCACGAGTTCAAGCTTTAATATTGTTGAGTCCACCACTGAGGACTTCGAAAGAGTCTGATTTAGTTTTCTGGGCACACGATGGCCGACCAGTAATTGCGCTAGTTCCAGAGCTCGATGATTATCTGCGTCCTGATGAGGCCAAAACACGCTTTTCAAAACTTTCACAATTAAAACTTATTGCAGTTGAAGGCGCTAAACACTTATGGGTAGGCGAGCCATCATTACATAGAGTTTTGAGCGAGATAACAGAGGTTATAGCGCCCGAGAAGCTTCCCTTGCCACTGGAGTATTAGTTATTCGTTATTAGCTCTTGGAATTACAACTTCATCTAGAATCAAAATAACTGCAGCAGCAACTGGCACTGCGAGTAATCCACCAATGAGACCAAGAAGTGAAGAACCAATCATTGCTGAAATAATTGTCACTGCACCGGGAACTGATAATCGACGCTTCATAATTCGTGGAGTGATTATATAATTTTCAACTTGAACATAGAGAACGTAGGCGATGAATGCAACTATTCCAATTGTGATTGACTGAGTAAGGGCAATGATTGTGACAACGCCACATCCGAGGAAATGCCCGATCAATGGCACGAGGCCGCACACAAGAACAATCATCGCCACCGCGATAGGTGAAGGTAGACCAAGAATTACGGATAAGAAGAAGATATAAATCGATGCGAGAAAAGCGATAATGACTTGGCTACCGACAAACATTCCCACGCGATCGATAATTGCGTAAGTCAATCTACGAACACGGTCACGTCGACTTGAAGGCACAAGACTAAGGCCAAGCTCAGTTGCCTCGTGAAGAGAACTCAAGAAATAGAGAGTAAGAATCAAGATAGTGAGCGCAGAGAAAGTACCGCTGAGAACTGATTTACCGACTCCAATGACACCACCAAATGTTGAGACAAGAAGTGAACCATTTTTTGTGATTGATACAAGCTTGCTTTGAATAGTATCAATCAGGCCAAATTGCGTATTGAGGTGCTCGATATAAGAATTGTTCTTTAGCTGATCTAAAAGATCAGGCGCCTTATTGATTAGTTGTGAACCTTGTGTCACAACGGGTGGGATAACAACCCAGGCAAAGAAAATAAAAAATGCTATGACTGCAAAAAAAATGATTGCTACTGCTTGTGTTCTTTTCATTCCGCGGCGACGTAGCGCTTCAACCGCGGGATTGAGACCAGTGGCTAAAAAAAGAGCAATCAGAATAAGAATAAAGATTTGGCTTGTGCTAGCCAGCGCGCGCATCAGAACAATTGCCGACAGCGCTCCCAACGTTGCGATAAATCCAAAGTAGAAAGGGTGAGATCTATTTATCGGTGCGCCCATGGTTCCGTAATCAGGTGGCGTTAGTTCTTTTTCTTTGCGTGATAATGAAGAACTTAACTTTTTTTGAGTCTTTTTGATCGATGCTTTGATGACCATAGACCCATTCTAAAGTGGTCTTGCTCATAAACTTGAGCGCACAAAGCCCGTGTTCATCTATCTGTAATCTAAATAATAGATAATGTCCCTATGGCACTTCGAATAACAGGTCTTGGCGAGGAAATCGCTGCTGTGACTGTTTTGCCATGGCATCAAAGTCTTGAGGAATGGCCAGAGGATCCATCACTTGCAGAAAAACGCGGTATTTCGCGACACATTGTGCGCTTAGTAAGAACGAGTGATGCCCCTGATGCAGAAGTTTATGCAGTAAAAGAAACGGTTGCAGAATTTGCAAATAGGGAATACAGAATTTTACGAGAACTCAATAAATTGGGAGCGCCAAGTGTTGAGCCAATTGCTGTAGTAGAAGGTCGCAAAAACCCCGAGGGTGAAGAATTACCGTGTGCATTGGCAACTAGATTCTTACCGTATTCACTTCCCTTTAGAGTTCTACTCTCGGGCGCGGTATCTGCACACGAAATTACAACAATGGCGAATGCCTTAGCGCTATTACTCGTTCGATTACACCTCCTCGGATTTTGGTGGGGAGATTGTTCGCTCTCAAACACTTTATTTAGAAGAGATGCAGAAGGATTTGCTGCTTATCTCGTTGATGCCGAGACTGGTGAGTTTCAAAAATCTCTCAGTGATGGCCAACGTGAACATGACTTAGAGATTGCGCACTTCAATGTCGCAGCCGAACTCGATGATTTAGCGCTATCGGGAGTTCTCTACCCTGGTATGGATCCAATTCGTGCAAGCGAGGCTGTTATCAAAAGATATCGGCGACTCTGGGCAACTCTCAAAGAGCCACAGTTATTAGATCCCTCTGATCGTCACGCAGTTGAAAAGGCGATGCGCCATCTGCAAGATTTAGGTTTTGCAGTTGAAGAAGTTTCTGTATCTATGGATGGTGCAACCAAATTACTTTCATTCCAACCCCGCCTCGTTGCTGCTGGTTATCATCAGGCTCGATTGCGCGAACTCACTGGTCTTGAAGCAGAGGAATTACAAGCCAAGCGATTGCTCGCATCATTTGATAGATATAGAGCTCGTGAAGAAGAACCTCGACCTGTGATTCAGGTGAGTGCAAACAAATGGTTACGAGAAATTTTCAATCCAATCATTGCCATGGTTCCCGAATCTCTGCGTGGGCGTATTGAACATGCTCAACTTTTCCATGAAGTGCTAGAACATCGCTGGTATCTCAATGAAAAAGCAGGAAGTGATGTTGGGCTAGATTTTGCAACTCAGGCATACATCAAAGATATTTTGCCATTCCGTCGTGATTCTGGAGTTGAACCAGTCACGCAGTAGGATGTGATTGTGAGTTTGCCTCCTAATTTTGCACGAGCTGTAGATCTAAGCTCCTTAGGTAAGCCGAAGAACGCTAATGCAGCACCGATGCAGGGCATTGAAGTCACCCCGCAAAACTTAACTTCTGAAATCTTGGCGCTCTCTAGAACTAAACCAGTGATTCTTATTTGTTGGTCAGATCGCAGTGCTGAATCGGTCGAAATGGTTTCAATGCTGGGAAAGATTGAGAGTCAGAGTGCTGGAACATGGATATTGGCTCGCGTAAATATCGATACTCAGCCTCAAGTCGCGCAAGCACTTCAAGTACAGAGCATTCCTTTTGCAGTCGCACTTATCAAAGAACAAATGGTTCCACTTTTTGAGCAGAATTATCCAGAAGAGCAGGTGCGATTAGTAATTGATAAAGTTTTGGCATTGGCGGCTGAACAAGGTATTGGTGATGCACCTGTTGAGAAAATTGAGCCAGAAGAAGATGAAGCACTCGCAGCCCTTGAAGCTGGAGACTTTATTACGGCTGAAAGTGCGTATAAGAAATTACTTTCTAGAAAACCTAATGATCCTTTTGCAAAACTGGGACTTGCCCAAACACAGTTACTTATACGCACCGAAAAATTAGATGTTCAGAATATTAAAGCTCAAGCAGATTCAAATATGGGTGATATTTCTCTGCAGATTAACGCCGCAGATATGGCAGTTGTTACGGGAGAGATTGAATCGGCCTTCAATCGATTGTTAGATTTTATCCGAAGTAATTCTGGTGCCGAGAAAGTTCAAGCCAAAGACCATTTACTTATACTCTTTGCCCTCGTCGACCCTACAGATCCGCGCGTTATATCTGCGCGTTCTGCCTTAGCGAATGCGCTCTACTGATGAGAAAAATTTCACCGAAAAGAGAGTTAGACATACTTCGAATGCAATCTTTTCTCTTTGGATTTGGCGTTATGGCGTGGGTCCCAAGATTTCCAGAACTCAAAGCACATTTACATTTGAGCAATGGTCAATTCGGCTCCCTCGCCAGTACGGGATCTATTGGTTCACTGATTGCTCTTGTAACGGTGGGGCACGTTATTCGCAGGTTTGGTAATCGAATTGTTTATAACATTTCAATTTTCTCTGTGATGGCGTGTTTATTAATTCTCGTTCATACGGGATCTACTGCAATATTTTTGCCAGTCAATATCCTTTATGGATCTGCTATATCTTGTTTTGTTATTGCAAATCAGACTCAGATGTTTCATTTGCAAAATCGAACTGGAAAAATCCACATGACCCATCTGAGTGGAATGTGGAGCGCTGGAGCACTAGTTACTGCACTTTTAGCTGGCGTGCTTGTTGGACGAGTATCGCTGAGTGTTCACGTCAGCGTTCTTGCAGTACTCGTTTTCTCAATCATGTTATACGGAGTCTTCTTATTGGGACCGGAATTAGTGGGTCCTGATTCAAGTTCTGAAGCGGTAACTTCAGTGCGTTCACTCGTAAGTAATTTTCACTTCGATAAAATTGTCGCGTGGGGGTTGTTATTGGCCTGCTATTTCGAGTTTGCCGTAGGGGACTGGGTAACAATTTTTACAAAAGATACACTCGGCTTTAATACAGGACTCAATACAATCCCATTTATTTCCTGCATGATTGCCATGATTTTAGGTCGACTTACGATCCACAGACTCTTTGATAATCATTCGATTGAAAAGTTAGTAAAGCTTGGATCATTAGGAGCAGGAGCAGGATCTGTTTTAGGATTTGCTGCTGCAATGATTTTAGGCGAAAAACATTCTGTAATAGCCCTCATTATTCTTTCGGCTGGCTTATTTATTTCAGGTTTGGGTTCCTCATTTGTTGGACCAGTGTTTACTAATGCCGCAAACACTCGATCGAGCTCTCCGGCCAGCGTCGTCATGGCCGAAGTTGCATTTGCCAACGTCATTCTAGTTTTCATAACCAAGTGGATTGTGGCTTGGACAGCCCAAGTCCTATCACTAGGAGTTGCTTTATTTATTCCAGCAGCCATGCTCTTGTTCGTACCGTACTTTGCCCATGCTGTAATTGTTAAGAAAGATTAATCAGCCAGAACCTTCAGTATTTCCTGCATCAGCAGCGCTTACATCAAAGATTCTGTACTTATCAATTGCCTTTTGAACTTGCTTCTCATCAACTTCACCAGTTTTAGCTAATTGAGCAAGGGTTGCTACTGCGATTGACTCAGCGTCGACCTTGAAGTGACGACGTAGTGCACCGCGAGTATCTGAGAGACCAAAACCATCTGTTCCAAGTGAATAGAAGGGATTATCGACCCATGGTGAGATTTGATCTTGTACAGCGCGCATGAAATCACTGACAGCGATTACTGGACCGCGAGCATCTGCTAATTTCTTAGCTACATAGGCCGTTTTTTTATTACCTGGATTGAGCAAATTATGATTATCGGTTGCAAGTCCATCACGGCGCAATTCATTCCATGAAGTTACAGACCATACTGAGGCAGATACGCCCCAATCTTCTTCTAGTAGCTTCTGAGCTTTGAGTGCCCAATTCAATGCAACACCTGAAGCCAATATTTGTGTGCGCTTCTTTTTCTGAGCTACACCTGGTGCGTAAAGATAGATCCCCTTGAGCAGACCTTCAAGATCCAAATTATCTGGCTGCGCAGGGTGCATATATGGCTCGTTATAAATTGTCATGTAATAGTAAATATTTTCACTATTCTCACCGTACATACGACGAAGTCCATCTTTGAAGATATGTCCGACTTCGTAAGCAAATGCTGGATCATATGAAACTACAGCAGGATTTGTAGCTGCTAGTAAATGTGAATGACCATCTTCATGTTGTAATCCTTCACCATTGAGCGTTGTTCGCCCAGCAGTTGCACCCATTACAAAGCCACGAGTGAGTTGATCGGCAGCTGCCCAGAATGCATCTCCTGTGCGCTGGAATCCAAACATTGAATAGAAAATATAAATAGGAATCATTGGCTCGTTATGCGTTGAGTACGAAGTTCCAACAGCCGTAAATGAAGCAACAGAACCTGCTTCATTGATGCCTTCGTGCAAAATTACACCGGATGTAGATTCTTTATACGAAAGCATTAATTCACGATCGACAGCTGTGTACTGCTGTCCATGTGGTGAATAAATCTTGAGGCTAGGAAATAGTGAATCCATTCCGAAAGTACGTGCTTCATCAGGAATGATAGGAACAATTCGTGAACCAAGCCCTGGATCTTTGATGACATCTTTGAGCATACGAACAAATGCCATTGTCGTTGCAATTTCTTGATGGCCAGAACCACGTTGTGCAGATTCAAAGACTGAATCATCTGGTTGTGTCAGTGGTTTGGAAATTGCGCGACGACGAGGAATTGAACCACCCAGTGCCGCACGGCGCTCTTCTAGATATTTAGCTTCAGGTGAATCAGCGGCTGGACGATAGTACGGAGGCAAGTACTTATCGAGTTGTTCATCAGCGATTGGGATGTTCAAGCGATCACGGAATTGGACGATATCTTCCAATGTCATCTTCTTCATCTGGTGTGTTGAATTACGGCCCTCAAAATGTGAACCAAGGGTCCAGCCCTTAATTGTTTTCGCCAAAATCACTGTTGGGCGGCCATTACTCTGCATTGCTGCTGTGTATGCAGCAAAGAGTTTGCGGTAATCATGACCACCGCGCTTGAGTCCCCAAATTTGTTCATCGCTCCAAGTAGAAACCATTGCAGCAGTGCGTGGATCGCGACCAAAGAAGTTATCGCGAATATATTTACCAGATTCTGCTTTAAATGTTTGGAAATCTCCATCAAGGGTTGTATTCATCAGATTGACGAGTGCGCCTTCACGATCTTGGGCAAGGAGTGGATCCCATTCGCGGCCCCACACAACTTTAATTACATTCCAGCCAGCTCCACCGAATATGGATTCGAGCTCTTGAATAATTTTTCCATTACCGCGCACAGGACCATCGAGACGTTGTAAATTACAATTGACAACGAATGTGAGGTTATCTAATTTCTCACGTGTTGCTAATCCAATAGCACCCAATGTGTCTACTTCATCTACTTCACCATCACCAAGAAATGCCCAGACATGTTGCTGACTTGTATCTTTGATTCCGCGGTTATGCATGTAACGATTGAAACGCGCTTGGTAAATCGCATTGAGTGGACCAATTCCCATTGACACTGTTGGGAATTGCCAAAAATCTGGCATCAATCGTGGATGAGGATAAGAAGATAAACCACCACCTGGGTGCGAAAGTTCTTGGCGGAATCCATCGAGTTGATCTTCGCTAAAGCGACCTTCTAGAAATGCCCGTGCATACATTCCAGGACTTGCATGTCCTTGGAAGAAAATCTGATCCCCACCACCTGGATGATCTTGGCCGCGGAAGAAGTGATTGAAACCAACTTCATAGAGTGCAGCAGATGAAGCATAAGTTGAAATATGTCCACCAACACCAACACCGGGACGCTGTGCGCGGTGAACCAACATCGCGGCATTCCATCTATTGAAAGCACGGATGCGTCGTTCAATAGATTCATCGCCAGGAAATTCTGGTTCATTTTCTGGTGAAATAGTGTTGATGTAATCGGTTGTACGAAGTGCTGAAACACCAATATTTTTTTCGTGAGCTCTTTTGAGAAGACTGAGCATCAAGTAGCGAGCGCGAACAGGTCCTGCATGTTCTAGGGCTGCATCAAATGAGGCGTGCCATTCGGCTGTCTCGGTTGGGTCAATATCTACGAGTTGATCGATGATTTGATCTGGGGCCTCGAAGTTATCTCTCATAGCCATATTCTCGTTGATACTGGCCAGTTAGTGAAATTCAAATGGCGTGACTTTTCAGACTCTGGGAGAGATCTTTTTTTTGGCTACCCTCTTGCATATGAGGCGTAAATTCGGTGCAATTATCCCGTGACATCGCGTATGGGCTTCACCGCCGACGAGCTGGTTCTAGAGCTTGGCTTTGGCAGCGACTGTGACGAAAATCTTCGTTCCAGTATTCGAGAAATAACCGGCACTGACTTTCTCGACCAAGACTCTCGAGAAGTTGTTGATGCTGTTCTTATTTGGTGGCGTGAAGGCGATGGCGATCTCGTTGATGAACTTATGGATGCAATGACATACCTCAGTGAGAGTGGTGCCATCTGGGTGCTCACTCCAAAGGTTGGTCGCTCCGGACATGTTGAGCCAAGTGATATTCAAGATGGCGCACCACTTGCAGGGCTTAGTCAAACTTCTACATTATCGATTGCTCCTGATTGGAGCGCTACACGCCTGGTAGCACGAAAGCCTGCCAGACGATAGATTTCGCGCATGACATTAACAATTGGAAGTGCAGCACCAGATTTTGAATTAAAAGATCAGCATGGCGCAACGGTAAAGCTCTCATCATTTAAGGGCGAGAAGAATGTAGTTGTTCTTTTTATTCCTTTTTCTTTCACTGGAACATGCACCGGCGAACTCTGTGCAATCCGTGATGATCTCGCAGCTTTTCAGAATGAGAATGTCCAACTCCTTGCAATCTCATGCGATTCGATGCACACCCAACGAATCTTCGCTGAGCAAGAGGGATACAAGTTCCCAGTGCTCTCTGATTTCTGGCCACATGGTGAGGCTGCAAAGGCATACGGAATTTTCAATGCAGATCTTGGTTGTGCAATGCGTGGAACATTTATCATCGATAAAGAAGGCATACTTCGTTGGCAGGTAGTCAATGGTTTGGGTGATGCTCGCAATATTGCTGATTACAAAAGCGCAATATCTGCCCTCTAATCTCACTCTTTTATGCGGGCGAATTCGTACTTTCGCATTTGTGAAGTAAGATTTCGTCACTAGCTAGGCAGGTGTGAAAACATCTGCCGACGTTAGGGTGCTTAGCTCAGTGGTAGAGCGCCTCGTTTACACCGAGGATGTCGGGGGTTCGAAACCCTCAGCGCCCACCAGTTTCAAACAATTACATGCAATCAAATGGTCGGAGGCGAAATGAAAGCCAGCCCACAAGACCAGCGCAGTATTCTAGATATCCAAGGTTTTGACTTTGCAACAAGTGCGCTCGCAAACAAGATAAAGAATTTACCGGAAGCAATTGAACTGAGTTCGACAATTATCAAAGCCAATAATGCGCGTGATCTTCGCATTGCTGCCCAGACTGAACTCAGTGACGTAAAGCGCGAGCTCTTGCGCGCCGAAGGCGATGTTGAGCAAATTGTTACGCGAATTACCCGAGATGAAGCTCGGCTTTCAAGTGGAAATGCCTCACCTAAAGAATTGGAACAACTTCAACACGAAGTCGGTAGTTTGAATCTTCGTCGAAGTGAATTAGAAGAAATTGAATTAGAAATTATGATGAGAGTTGAAGGAATCAATACTCGAATTTCTGAATTAGAAAATGAAGAAAAGTCTCTAGCTGCCGATATTGCAGACCTAGAAATTCGTAAAGAAAATGCGCTGGCTTCATTGAATAACGAGATTGAATCCATAGCAAAAGAGAGATCAGAGACATTGGCTTCAGTAGATACAACTTTTGCGCAACTTTATGAAAAAATTCGAAGTGGCAGTGGAACTGGTGCAGCAGCACTCGTTGGTGGTCAATGCAAAGGTTGCCATCTATCTGTGAACACAGTCGAACTTGGTCGAATTGCCGCCCTTCCTGAAGATGAAGTTGTGCGATGTGAAGAATGTCGCTGCATCTTGGTGAGAGTGCACTAAATGGCTCGTCATTTCACACTCACTGCCGATGGCGGTTCACGAGGTAATCCAGGTGCGGCAGGTTACGGAGCAGTCGTAAGCGAGAATGGAAATATTCTGGCCGAACTCTTTGACGTCATTGGAATAGCAACAAATAACGTCGCTGAATACAGCGGACTTATTGCAGGCCTGCGAGCAATAAATAAGATCGATTCTCAAGCAACAATTGATGTAAAAATGGATAGCAAATTAGTTGTAGAACAGATGTCTGGTCGCTGGCAGATAAAGCATGCGGATATGCGAACACTGGCTCAAGATGCACGAAGCGCTCATGACCCTTCACTTGTTTCTTACACATGGATTCCACGTGATTTGAATTCACACGCAGATCGCTTGGCCAACAAGGCACTCGATGGTGAAACCCAACCAGCGCCACGACAACTCAATTACCTAACAGATCGACTACGCAATGGTGAGAAGGCGACAAATATTTTCTTTATTCGCCATGGCGAAACTATTTTGACTCCTGATCGAAAGTTTTCTGGACAAGGCGTTCTCGATCCAGAACTTACAAGTACCGGACTTGCCCAAGCGCAATTAGTTGCACAAGAAGTAGCAAAATTAAATGGCGAAGTCCTCATAGTCTCGCCACTCAAACGCACCAAGCAAACGGGCGAAAAGATCACTCAAACAACAAAATTAGAACCGATATTTGATGACCTGTGGCTGGAATGTGATTTTGGATTGTGGGATGGACTCTCGGTAGAAGAAGTAAAAGAAAAATTTCCTAACGAATATGAAGCTTGGACTACCTCTACTGCTGTAGCTCCACCACAAGGTGAGTCATACGACGCTATGGCAGTTCGAATTGAAGCAGGACTTGAAAAAATAGCTTATATGTATCCAGGTCAAACTGTTCTAGTGGTTGCCCATCATCTTGTAATCAAGATTGCGGCGCGATTAGCGATGGGAACTTCCTCAGAAAGTATTTTTCATATCGATGTAGCGCCATGTTCTATTTCTCAGATTTCGATTTGGCCAAGTGATGGCCTTCGGGCAGTACGTAGTATGAACGAACGTGGGCATTTGCGTTCGTAGTCAATATCCGCACTATTTCTAATATGCCAGATAAACTATTGAAATGAATTCCTCTCCACGCGCAATGCATATTGTGCTCAATGGAGTTGTTGAAGATTCTCGAGTTCTCAAATGTGCTTGGTCCCTAGGAAATGCTGGCTGGGATGTCTTGGTGTGCGGGGCCCGAGTCAGCTTGCATAATGACCAACTTAGCATTGGATATGCAACTATAAAAAGAGTTCACCTCAAAGTTGTTGTGAAACAAAAATCTGCAGCATTTGTAGCCCGCGCAATTCGACACTATAAACGCAAATTCAATGCGAAATTTATGCCCACGCGCGATCCTGCAATTCCAAATCTTTCACGTGCACTTTCAACTCTCAAACCCATTGCTCTGGAATATAAGCCTGATGTTATTCACGCCCATGATTACACCGCACTGCCAGTAGCAGGAGCCCTGATTGAATATTTAGCCACACAAGGTCACATTGCACATCTTGTCTATGACGCGCATGAATATGTACCTGGAGTTTCGCATCTGAATGCAGGGTATAAAAAAGTTTATTCGCGCGAGGAGAAAAGATATTGCGCATCGGCATCTGCTGTCTTATCGGTGAGTGAAGGGATGTCAGATTTATTGATTCCACATCTAGACCTAAAAGTACGTCCAGAATTAGTTGCTAATGACCCACTTGTAGAAGGTCAACAACCGTGTACACGTAATATGCGCCAAGACTGTGGAATAAATAATGATGTTGCACTCATGGTCTATTCGGGGGCAGTGGCACCACAACGAGGTGTAGCAACTGCGCTTGAGGCAATGAAAACCTTGCCTGATCTCCACCTTGCATTGATTGCAAACCCAAGTAATCAAACTGTCATTGATCTGCAATCTAAGTATTTGAATCTAAAAGCTCGCTTTCATGTACTGCCCTACGTTCCAAACTCCGAACTTGTCTCCTACTTATCATCGGCGGATATTGGCTTAATTCCTATTCACCATAAGCAAAATCATGAGATATCTCTGATCACTAAATTTGGTGAATATATGCAAGCGAAATTACCTATTGTTGTAAGCGATGTACGAACAATGGCTGCTGAAGTCAGACGCCTAGGCAATGGAGAAGTATTTATTGCCGAAGATGTTGAAGACTTTACGCAAGCGGTGCAGAAGGTTTTAGCTAATAAAGCCAAGTATCAAATGGTTTATACGCACGATGTTTTACAGGAGAGAAGTTGGGAACGACAGGCAGATAATTTGTTATCGGTTTATAACCGAATTGCTAATGCTTCACCAATAGGCAGAGCACACTTACCTTTTACTCTCGTTAGTGAGCCGGCGCACCAATAACTCGGAATTCAACGCCAGGAAAATTACTCTGGTTCATTGAGCGACGTCCATCAACGATTGCTCGAACTCCAGGAAATGATGCTGATGTCAGTGATTTATATTCAGCATGATCTGCTTGAAGAATGACGGCATCAATTGCACCACCCATTGCATAAACCTTGAAGCCCAACTGAGTAACTTCTTCATCGGTATACATAGGGTCATGTACAAAGACATTTGCACCAGCGCTAGTAAGAGCATTGACCGTTGGAAATACACCAGAGAATGCACTCTCTTTTACGCCACCGCGATATGAAATACCAAGGACTGCAACATTCTTATTCTTCAATGAACCCATTGCATCAGCCAAGATTGAGACTGCGTGCGCCGGCATTGCTGCATTTGCTTCGCGTGCAGCACGGACAACAGTTGCCTCTGGGTGATTCCATAAGTAAAAGCGCGGATAGATTGGAATGCAATGCCCACCAACTGCAATACCTGGTTGGTGTATATGGCTAAACGGTTGTGAATTCGAGGCAGAGATAACTTTAGAGATATCAATATTTGCAGTCTCGGCAAAGATTGCGAACTGATTAGCAAGTCCAATATTTACATCGCGATATGTTGTCTCGGCCAGTTTTGCCATTTCACTTGCTTCAGCAGAGCCCATATCCCACACACCATTTGCTTGGGTGAGATCAGGACGATCATCAAAATCTAGAACTTGCTTGTAGAACTCAATTCCTGCGTGAGTACTTGTATCATCAATGCCACCTACGAGCTTTGGATATTTTCTAAGATCGGCAAAGACTCGGCCAGTAAGTACACGCTCTGGTGAGAATACGAGATGGAAGTCAACGCCTGCTCTGAGGCCTGAAATTTTTTCAAGTGCCGGCGCAAATCGATTTCGCGTTGTTCCAACAGGTAACGTTGTTTCATAGGAAACAAGAGTGCCAACTTTTAGTCCCTTGGCAATATCTTCAGTAGCGGCGTCCATCCAACCAAAATCGGGCACGCCATCATTATCTACAAAGAGTGGAACAACGACGACGACAGCATCTGCTTGGGCAACGGCTGATTTAGTATCAGTTGTTGCAACGAGATGACCAGATGCAACAACTTTTTTTAGGTATTCATCAAGATGGGCTTCACCAGGAAATGGTTCATTTCCGGCGTTAATCATGTCAACAGTTTTTTGGTTTACATCGCAACCAATGACATGGTGACCTTTATTTGCGAATTGAACAGCTAGGGGCAAACCAATTTTTCCAAGGGCGACGACTGCAATTTTCATAGTGTTACTACTTTCTTAGTCGCTGCACTCTCCAGGATTGCACCAGCAACTGCAACTGTTGCAAGACCTTGTTCCATTGTCACAATTCTTTCGGTAGCACCCGGTATACCGAGAACGGCATCGCGGAAAGCTTCATGTTCTACTTTGAGCGGTTCAGGCTTAGCAAAGGCATAGCGAATAACATTTCCTTCACTGACGCCACGAAATGCTGCAACTGAATCCCATTGCGTATCAACGGATGCATTTGCATAGAAAGTGAGATCCGCAGTCAAAGTGTCGGCAACGAGTGCACCCCGCTCACCTGTAACGATGGTGAGACGCTCTTTGAATGGAGTGAGCCAGTTGACGAGGTGATTAGTGATAATTCCATTTTGCAATTGACCAACAACTGCAACCATATCTTCGTGTGGTCGCCCTGATTTATGTGCAGTCTGGGCGGAAACTGAAATATATGAAGAGCGTGCAACCCACGCAGTTAGATCGATGTCATGAGTTGCAAGATCCTTTACAACGCCAACATCGGCGATGCGCGCTGGAAATGGTCCTTGGCGACGAGTTGTAATTTGATAGACATCACCAAGTTCGCCAGCATCAAGACGTGCACGAAGTTGTTGTAGAGCTGGGTTGTAGCGTTCGATATGTCCCACTGCGCCGACTAATCCGCGTGAACGGAATGCTTCATAAATTTTTTGTGCGGCAGGAGTATCAACAGCTAGTGGTTTTTCAACGAGAGCGTGAACTCCAGCTTCTGCAAGTTCTAACGCTAACTCTTCGTGGAATGCAGTAGGAGCTGCCACCATTGCATAATCAATTCCTTCTTTGATCAGTTCAGTAACTGAAGAAAATAGTTTTCGCCCGCCAGCAACACCATGTGGATCGCCCATCGGATCAGATACCGCAACGAGTTCAACGCCATTAAGAGAACTCAAAACACGTGCGTGGTGGCGCCCCATCATTCCAAGGCCAACAAGGCCTGCGCGCAATTTTTTCTCAGCCATATTAGAGAGATGCCGCAACTTCATTGACTACAGAGACAATTGTTTTCAAGTCATCAGCGCTCAGTGATGGGTGCACGGGCAATGAAGCGCATTCCTTGATTACTAATTCTGTTTCAGGAAGATTGAGTGAGAGATTAAATGATGGAAGGCGATGGATAGGAGTTGGGTAATAAA
>CANFXM010000025.1 GCA_947451045.1 Actinomycetota bacterium
AGTTGATGCAATTGAAGAGGCGCTCTTAGCACGCTGGCCAGAAACAAGAATTGCTCCAACTTTGGAGAGAATTTCAGCGCTTATGGATATTTTGGGTTCACCTCAACTTACATATCCGACAATTCATGTTGCAGGCACAAATGGAAAAACTTCTACTACGCGCATGATTGATTCACTTCTCTTTGCAACAGGAATGAGAACAGGTCGATTCACAAGCCCACATCTAGAGAGTTATTTAGAACGAATAGCTATCAATGGACAATCAATTGATCCTAAAGAAATTATCTTTGCTTATAACGATATTGCTGCATATTTAGATCTGATGGATGAAAAATTCGATAATCCGATCTCTTTCTTCGAAGCAATTACAGCTCTTGCATTTGTTGCCTTTGCCGAACATCCAATTGATGTTGGAATTATTGAAGTGGGCATGGGCGGAACGTGGGATGCAACCAATGTTATTGACGCCGATGTCAGCGTTGTAATGCCAATTGATTATGACCATATGGAATATCTAGGAAATACGCTCACAGAAATTGCATCAACAAAAGCAGGTGTTATCAAGGAGGGTGGCTTTGTAGTCCTTGCCCAACAGCAGCCAGAGGCTGCAGTTGAATTATTGCGTCGCGCAGCCGAAGTCGGAGCAGATATCGCACGTGAAGGTATCGAATACGAATTGATTTCGCGAGCAGTTGCTATAGGCGGTCAATTGATTAGCGTAAAAGGAATCAATGACACGTACGAAGATATTTTTATACCGCTTCATGGAAAGCACCAAGCTCTCAATGCTGCCTCCGCACTAGTTGCAGTGGAAGCTTTTTTTGGTGACCAACCTCTAGATATTGAGTCAGTACGTGCTGGATTTGCAGCCGTAACGTCACCGGGTCGCTGCGAGATTGTTCATCGTGATCCAACGATCATTCTTGATGCAGCCCATAATCCCCATGGGGCGAAAGCTCTTGCAGAGACACTTGAGAGTGAATTTACCTTTGATGAAGTAATCGGTGTTGTCGCAATATTTGGAGATAAAGATGCTGCAGGAGTTTTGAAAGAGCTCGAACCTATTCTCAACTCAGTTATCGTGACTCAGAGTTCATCAGCACGCGCGATGCCAGTTGAAGAACTCGAAAAAGTCGCAGTTTCAATATTTGGGAACGATCGAGTCTTTCCAGTTTCCTCCCTTGGCGCAGCTCTAGATCGCGCAGTTGAGAAAGCACAGCGACCTCTCAGTGATGAATCAGTTGGTGTAGTTGTTGCAGGTTCTGTTGTAACTGTTGGCGAATCACGGAGTTATCTTCGAAAGAAATTCCATCCATGAGAATGTTGGCATCAGCAGTATTAGTAATGGAAAGTTTCACAGTTGGATTTGCGCTATTACTTGCAATGCAAAGCCACACTAGTGGCGCAATTATTTATGGGGCATCGATCGCAATTTTGCTAATTCTTAGTGCCGGTTTATTGAAGGCGAGAAGTGGTTGGATTTTTGCATCCGTTCTACAAATTGCCATGTTGTCCTTTGGCTTTGTCCTCCCAGCCTTTTTTATAGTTGGGACCCTTTTCGTGGGGTTATGGATTGCGGCGATTCTTGTGGGGCGCAAGGGTGAGGCGATACGGGCCAGCCTGCTGGCGACACGCACTCCAGATGCCTAATAGACTCACCCTCTATGAGCGCCGAAAAAACATTAATCCTGGTCAAGCCTGACGGAGTACGCCGTGGTTTAACCGGTGAAGTTATTTCACGCATCGAAGCAAAAGGTTATTCAATTGAAGCGCTGCGCATGCTCAATGCAGATCGTGCGCTTTTAGAAAAACATTATGCAGAGCACGCGGGTAAACCATTTTATGAACCACTCGTAGAGTTCATGATGTCAGGACCAATAGTTGCAATTGTTGCAACAGGTAATCGTGTTATCGAAGGCTTCCGTTCGCTTGCAGGTGCTACCGACCCAACTGTTGCAGCACCTGGAACTATTCGCGGAGACCTAGCACGTGACCAAGGAACCGAAGTTGTACAAAATATCGTGCACGGATCTGATTCACCTGAATCTTCAGCACGTGAAATTTCCATATTTTTTCCGCAGAACTAAAACGAATAACACAAGGGGAAACACATGAGTAACAAGATGTCCTTTATCGGCCGCGATATGGCTGTTGACCTCGGTACCGCAAATACCCTGGTTTATGTACGCGGACGTGGAATTGTTCTCAATGAGCCAAGTGTTGTTGCAGTCAACCAAGATACTGGTGGAATTCTTGCAGTAGGACTTGAAGCAAAGAAGATGATTGGTCGCACACCTGGAAATATTGTTGCGATTCGCCCACTCAAAGATGGTGTTATCGCCGACTTTGATACAACAGAGCGCATGCTTCGTTACTTCATCCAAAAAGTTCATCGTCGTCGATACCTTGCTAAGCCACGTATTGTTGTATGTGTTCCATCAGGTATTACAGGTGTTGAACAGCGTGCAGTTAAAGATGCAGGATATGCAGCAGGTGCTCGAAAGGTTTACATTATTGAAGAACCAATGGCTGCAGCAATTGGTGCTGGACTACCAATTCACGAACCAACAGGAAATATGGTTGTTGACATTGGCGGAGGTACAACAGAAGTTGCAGTTATTTCACTCGGTGGAATTGTTACAGCGCTCTCAATTCGTGTCGGTGGTGATGAGCTTGATCAAGCCATTATCAACTGGGTAAAACGCGAATTTTCACTACTTCTAGGTGAGCGCACAGCAGAAGAAATTAAGATGGCGATTGGCTCTGCTTATCCATTGCAAGGCGAAAATGATGCAGAAATTCGTGGCCGCGATTTGGCAACAGGGCTTCCAAAGACAATCGTTGTCTCTGCTGCAGAAATTCGTAAAGCGCTAGAAGAGCCAGTCAATGCAATTATTAACGCAGTAAAGAGCACGCTAGATAAGACACCACCCGAGCTAGCTAGTGATCTTATGGATCGCGGAATTGTTCTCACTGGTGGCGGAGCACTTCTCAAAGGCCTTGATGAGCGTTTGCGTAAAGAGACTGGAATGCCAATTCACGTTGCAGATCGTCCACTCGATGCAGTTGTAGAAGGTTCTGGAAAATGTATCGAAGAGTTTGAGGCTTTAGAGAAGGTCTTGATCTCCGAACCACGTCGATAGGAAATAAGAGATGCGTTATGGCGGAGATAGTCGATCCCGCCTGCTTCTTATTATTTTGGTTGTCTCGGCGCTCTTTTTAATCACGCTCGATTTGCGAGGCGTAAAAGTTCTCGATGGTCTTCGCTCAGGTAGTCAGACTGCACTATCTCCTTTTCAAAGAGCTGGTAATGCTGTTGCATCGCCCTTTAAGAATTTCTTCTCTGATGTAACCCACCTAGGTCGTACCCGAAACCAATTAGCAACTCTGAAAGTCGAGAACTTTAATCTTAAGCAAGAACTAATCAATCGCAAGAATGCCGATGCGCAACTCAAGCAATTCAAATCACTTTTAGATTTGGCAGGAACAGCAAGTTATAAAATTCTCAATGCAAAAGTGATTTCGCAAGGCTCAAGTCAATCTTTTAGCCAAACCCTGACTATTGATCTTGGTACTAATTCAGGTATCAAGAAAGATATGACTGTCATATGTGATTCAGGATTAGTTGGAGTTGTAAAAGAAGTTTTTCCATACTCATCTGTCGTTCTTCTTGCCTCTGATCCTTCTTTTCGTATTGGGGTTCGAATTGCAGGGTCGCAACAAATAGGAATTCTCACGGGTCAAGGTTCGCGAAAGGCAGTTCTTCAGCTCATTGATAATCAAACGACCTTATCTACCGGAGATGTTTTATTGGCGCGAGGCAGTTTGCAAAACCACCCATTCGTTCCAGGGGTTCCAGTAGGAACAATTTCATCGGTTGATAATTCACCAGGTGCCATAGCCCAAAGTGCAACCGTTAAGTTCTATACAAATTTTTCAGCGCTTGGAGTAGTTGCTGTTGTTGTAGGCGCCCCTGCTACTGATCCTCGCGATGCATTGGTGCCACCTAAGCCACACCCAACACCAATTCCAACTGTGACTGTTTATGCCACTGCATCACCATCACCGAGTGCCACTAAAAAATAATGTTAGCGCGCAGAATTCTATTTTCAGTTCCTATTTTTCTGGTGACTTATGTGTTGCAAGAATCTTTATTTAACCAAGTTCGCCTTCCTGGTGGTGGTTTCTCAATTTTTCTAATTCTGACATTAGTGTGGGCAGCGCTGAGCACGCCAGAGGTCGGGGCTGTAACAGGTTTTGGTGCAGGATTCTTAATGGATATTTCTCAAAACTCTGATGGACCAATGGGTCATTGGACTCTCATAATGGTTGCGACATGTTACGGAATTGCATTCTTGGCCTACGGCGACGATAGAAGTCGTGCCAACCCACTGACGACTGTAATTCTTGTCGTAAGCGGAGTCTTTATTTCAGAAGTTATATTTTTGCTCTCTGGCGCACTTTTGGGTGTGAACTTGGGATCTTTTGGTCAAATTCTCACGACCCTAATAGGAATGTCAATATGGACATTAATTGTGACACCGCTAGTTCTCCCAGTATTTACTAAAATACATGCAATTGCATTTGATTTGAGTTCTCAAATATGAATCAAAGATCACGACTTAGTTTATTTGTAGTTCAAATCCTCATAGTTTCACTTATAGCCGCCCTCTTTGGCCGACTCTTTTATATACAAATTGCAGCAGGGCCAAAATATCGGGATGCAGCATTGAGTATTCAAAGCCGCGATGTCATCAATCCTGCTACGCGTGGATTGATAGTTGATTCTTCTGGAGTGCCATTAGCGCTCAATAAGGTGGGCCTCGCTATTACATTGGATCGAATCACAATCGATAAACAGCCTGATAAAGGCGCAGCAGTAATGAAATCTTTAGCCCATTTGTTAGGACTTAAGTATGCAGATATTTTTCAACAAACAAGACTCTGCGGTGAATTACCCAAAGGGCAAAAGACTGGATGCTGGACTGGTTCGAGATATCAACCAATTCCGATTACGAAATCAGCAGATCCAAATATTGCACTTCAAATTGTAGAGAATTCTGATAGGTATCCAGGAATCGATGCAGCCCCTATTGCTATCCGAAATTATCCAGGAATAGAAAATGTTAATGCTGCTCATGTTCTAGGTTACGTCGGGCCAATGACCGAAGAAGATCTTCTGGGTGCTAATGGTAATAAATATTTTCGAAGTGAGAGCATCGGAAAAGCAGGCCTTGAGATTCAGTACGACAAGTATCTAAGAGGCACACCTGGTATTCGTACCGTCATTGTTGATCGTAAAGAATCGGTAACTCGAGTCAGCCAAAACACAGCATCAGTTCCAGGTGATCATTTAGTAACTAGCTTGGATATCAGATTACAAGCATCGGCAGAGAGCGCATTAGCTGATGCGGTACATCGTGCACGAGCATCTGGTTACAGAGCTGACTCTGGCGCAGCTGTTGTTATGGATGTGCAAACAGGACGAATACTCGCAATTGCTTCATACCCAACATATGATCCAAATGCTTGGGAAAAAGGATTGACGGTTCAGCAAGCGAGTGACCTATTTAGTGAAAAAAATGCTGTGCCTGCACTTTCTCGTCCATTGCAAGGTTTATTCGCGCCAGCTTCAACTTTTAAATCTGTCTCAGTGGCAGCGGCTGCAAATGCAGGCTATAACTTGAATGGGTCTTATGACTGTCCCGCTGAAGTAAAAGTTGGAAATCGCGCTTTTCAGAACTTTGAAAGTAAAGCACAAGGTCATATTTCATTAAAGAAGGCCATCGCCGTTTCGTGTGACACCGTTTGGTATCAAATCGCATTTGATGAGTGGTTGCGTGATGGCGGTTTGAGCCCTAAAGCAGATCCAAAAGATTATTTTTATAATGCTGCGCGGGGATTCCAGATTAATGTTAAGACAGGCATTGATTTACCGGCAGAATCAGTAGGTCGTTTACCTGATCGACAATGGCGAAAAAATTGGTATTTAGCCAATAAAGATTTTTACTGTAATTATTCGACTCGTGCCGGCAAGTCCCAACAGACACCATTTTTAGTTTTACTTGCAAAAGAGAATTGTTTAGACGGAGATAAGATTCGCGCAGGAGATGCGGTTAACTTCTCAATTGGGCAAGGAGATACCGTTATAACTCCGCTGAAGCTGACCCAGATGTATGCAGCTATCGCTAACGGCGGAACAATTTGGCAGGCACTTGTCGGCAAAGCAATAGTGAAGACTGATGGAACTATTATCAAAACAATGATGCCTGAAAAATTAGGAACCCTTCCAGCAACACCTGCGACACTGAGTTTTCTTCATGACGCACTACGAGAAGTTGTTGTCAGCGGAACGGCAGCTGGTTCATTTGCAGGATTTCCCGTTCCAGTGAGTGGCAAAACAGGAACCGCTGAAGTCTTAGGAAAAAATCCAAATGGAAGCAAGAAAGACAATACATCGTGGTTTGCATCGTATGCTCCTAGCGATAAGCCAAGGTATGCAGTTGTCATGCTTGTGAGCCAAGGTGGTTTTGGCGCATCAACGAGTGCTGTTGGAGTTCGAAAGATTTACGAGACACTTTTTGGTGTCAAAGGATCACAAGTTATTCCTGGCCTTGCATTATTTCCAAATGGTGCGCCACCAACTAAACTTCCAAAAATATCACCGGCTACTAAAGTAAAGAAGGCGCCATGAGTTCAATTGCAGAGCGCCAGAGATTTAAGCGTGCATCGAGACCTTCAGTATTTGCAGGCTTTGATCCCTTCCTCACTGGAGCGGTTGCCATCTTGCTTTCTATGGGAACCATGTTGGTTTACGCAGCTACTCGCGATTGGTATGCCGCGAATCATTTAGATCCTCAATATTATCTGAAGCGTCACATCATCAATATTTTTATCGGGGCTCTGCTTGCATGGGGAACCACCGTTATTGATTACCGATTATTGCGCGCATACACACCAATTTTGTGGGGGATAGGTGTAATTGGCCTGATTGCCGTTCTAATTCCTGGTGTTGGAAGTACGGTCAACGGAGCTAAGGCATGGATTGCACTTCCTGGCGGCTTTCAAATTCAACCAGCAGAGCTTGCAAAAATTTCAATCATTCTTGGAATTTCTATGATCCTTGCAGAACGTGGACACGATTCTGATCAACCAACAACACGAGATATGGTGCAAGCTCTAGCTGTTGTTGCAGTCCCAGCACTTTTAATTTTGGCTCAACCAGATATGGGAACGCTATTTATAATTTCAGCATCAGTCGTAACCATTATTGCTGTATCAGGTGCACCAACTAAGTGGGTAGTGGGCCTATTACTCATCGCGGTAATTGGTGGCTTCGTTGCCAGTAAAGCAGGAGTTATTTCGGAATATCAAGTCAAACGTTTGCAATCATTTGTTGATCCCAATGCAGATACCCAAGGAAGTGGCTATCAATTACGACAAGCCCGTATCACCGTCGGTTCGGGTGGTCTCATTGGCACTGGATTATTTAATGGCCCACAAACAAATGGTCGTTTCGTTCCAGAACAACAGACTGACTTTATTTTTACAGTAGCTGGTGAAGAATTGGGATTTCTTGGTAGCGGGGGAATTATTCTTTTGTATCTAATAATTTTATTGAGGGCATTTGCAATTACAAGGCGCAGTAATGACCCCTTTGGGCGCCTAGTTGGCACAGGAGTGATTGCGTGGTTTGCATTTCAGATTTTTGAAAATATCGGAATGACATTGGGCCTTATGCCCATGACAGGGGTTCCACTTCCCTTCCTTTCCTATGGTGGATCAAGCATGTTTGCAAATTTGATAGGTTTTGGTTTGCTGCAAAATATTCACGCTAAACATCGTTGACCCAGGCAAGGCACGCTCAATTTTCGAGCAAAGTTGGGTGAATCACTCACTATCTGCCATACTTACGCCAGAGTTCAGCGCGGCTCGCGATCCTTTCGCGAAGAAAGCCAAGCGCGAATTCACCACAGAAGATTTGCTTGAGAATTCAAGCCAGAGCGCGTTTATATAAACGCATAGAGGATTTGGTGCCATGGCTATTGAGCCAAAGTCACCGCGCAAGCGTGCGGTGAAGAAAAGTTCCAGTAAGAAATCAGAGACCCCAGTAGAAATAACTGAAGAAGTTATTGCTGCGCCTACGAAACGTAAATCTGCCGCAATTCCAGTTCCAGTTTTTCAAGCAGCCGATACAACTACTAAGCCAGCACGCAAAAGCAGCGCTAAAAAAGTTGAGGCACCTGTCGAAACAGCTGAAGCGGCGAGTGAGTCCGAGAGTGATGCTGAATCGCGTAACTCTCGTAATCGCCGACGTCGTCGTGGTGGCCGCGGTCGCAGAAAACCTGGTCAAGACGTCGCCACGGAAACAAGTGAAGATTCAACTGAAGAAGAATCCGAAGAAACTAGTTCTGATGGCACAACACATCGCCGCCGCCGCCGTCGTCGCGCAAGTGGTGAAGGTGTAACTCCTGGAGAGACCATTGAAGAAGATGGCGTTGTAACTATTGTCAAAGTTCGTGAAGTCCGCGAACGTCCAGAGCGTCCAGAACGCACGGCACGACCAGATGCACGTCGCGGGCGTCGAGATCGAACTACTCGAGATAATCATCGTGAATCTCGAAGCGAATACAGAGAGCCTTATCGCAAGCGTGGAACCATCATCACGGATGGTGAATTCCTAGCGCGCCGTGAAAATGTAGATCGCGAAATGGTTGTTCGCCAGATTGCAGATCGCACACAGATTGCTGTGATTGAAGATAACGTCATGGTTGAGCACTATGTAAATAGAAATACAAACCTTTCATATGTCGGCAACGTTTACTTAGGCCGAGTACAAAATGTTCTACCATCGATGGAGGCAGCATTCGTTGATATCGGCAAGGGACGAAACGCTGTTCTCTATGCCGGTGAAGTAAATTGGGATGCAGCAGGCATTTCTGAATCAGAACCACGCAAAATTGAAACAGTTCTCAAGACTGGCCAATCAGTTCTAGTTCAAGTTACTAAAGATCCAATTGGGCAAAAAGGCGCTCGCCTCACAAGTCAGATTTCATTGCCAGGCCGCTATGTTGTTTATGTTCCCGGCGGTGGAATGAGTGGAATTAGTAAGCGCCTTCCTGAAGGAGAGCGCACCCGACTCAAGGCAATTCTGAAAAATCTTATTCCAGAAAGTGCTGGCGTCATTGTTCGCACGGCTGCAGAAGGTGTCAGCGAAGAAGATCTCACTAATGATGTAGCACGCTTGAAAGCGCAATGGGATGACATCTTCCAAAAGTCAGAGAATCCAAATTTCCACGCACCAACAGCGCTCTATACCGAACCGGATCTTGCGGTGCGTGTAATTCGAGATATCTTCAATGAAGATTTCCGCAAACTTACAGTTCAAGGAAATGATGCTTGGGATGAAATCACTAATTATTTAGGTTTCATTGCACCAGAGTTGACATCAAAAATTGAAAAGTACACAGGTACGGGAGATCTTTTCACTGAGTATCGCGTGGAAGAACAGTTAGCGAAAGCTTTTGATCGCAAGGTGTATCTACCTTCAGGTGGATCTCTCGTTATCGATCGAACAGAAGCGATGATTGTTATCGATGTGAATACCGGAAAGTTCATCGGTAAAGGTGGAAACCTTGAAGAGACTGTTACAAAAAATAACCTAGAAGCAGCTGAAGAAATTGCGCGACAACTTCGCCTTCGTGACTTAGGTGGAATTGTTGTTATCGACTTCATCGATATGATTTTGGAATCAAACCGTGAGATGGTTTTGCGCAGACTCGTTGAAGCACTTGGTCGAGATCGCACAAAACACCAAGTTGCAGAAGTAACATCACTGGGACTAGTTCAAATGACACGTAAACGTGTTGGACAGGGCTTGATTGAGGCATTCTCAACAGTGTGTGACGCGTGTGCTGGACGTGGAATTCATATTCATATGGAGCCAGTAAAGATAAAAGCTCCAGCGCCTCAACTCGATGTTCCATCATCTCTTCATGAAGATGCTGATGAAAGCGAAGCGACAGAACACGAATTTCATGAATCCGCGAATATTCCTGAGGAGAAAAAAGAGCCCGAGAAGGGTGTGCGACGCCGTCGCCGCGCCTCAAGTTCTGGAGTCATCACCCCCGGAGCTTAGATTTGACCCATGGGTGCGGGACTCCGTACCCTTAGCCTCTGCCCGAGGGAGCTATTGATAGCAGCCCTCGCGCCTGAGCATGAGAAATGAACTGGAGCACTACGTGTACGCAATCGTGAAAGCTGGCGGACGCCAGGAAAAAGTCGCCGTTGGCGATACTGTCGTTGTCGATCGCATCGACAGTGCAGCAGGCTCGACTGTTTCATTTCCTGCCGTGTTGGTAGTCGATGGTGCAAACGTGACTTCAGATCCAAAGATTCTCTCTGGCGTAAAAGTCACTGCAGAAGTTATTGACGAAATCAAGGGACCTAAGGTCGACATTCTTCGTTATATGAACAAGACAGGCTTTCGCCGTCGTCAAGGTTTTCGTTCACAACACACACGTGTAAAAATTACCGCCATCAACGGCATGAAGTAAGGGGAGTAGACCATGGCAAGTAAGAAGGGTGTCTCCTCGACACGTAACGGTCGCGATTCAAATGCGCAGTACCTCGGTATTAAGCGCTTCGGTGGTCAAGTTGTAAACAGTGGCGAGATTTTAGTTCGTCAGCGCGGAACACATTTTCACCCAGGTAAGAATGTTGGTCGCGGTAAAGATGACACACTCTTTGCACTTGCTGCAGGAGCAGTTGAATTCGGTCGCGCTCGCGGACGTAACGTTGTAAATGTGGTTCCAGTAGCTTAATAATCGGTTCTCAAGAAGAGCGGGCCGCATACATGTGCGGCTCGCTTTTTTATTTTACATTTTAGAAGGGAGTCATCGTGGCAACATTTGTTGATCGCGTAACTCTCTATGCCACAGCAGGAAAAGGTGGCGATGGTTGTGTCTCTGTAAAGCGCGAAAAATTCAAACCACTTGGCGGCCCAGATGGCGGTAACGGTGGACGTGGTGGCGACATCATTCTGGTTGTAGATCCAAATGTGACAACACTTTTGGATTTTCATCATTCACCACATCGCAAAGCAACATCAGGTCATCAAGGTTATGGCGATCGCAAAGATGGTTTTAGCGGTGAAGATTTAATTCTTGGTGTTCCAAATGGAACTGTTATTTATGATCAAGCAGGCATTCAAATTGCCGACCTCATTGGAACAGGCACCACTTTTGTTGCTGCCCAAGGTGGGTTCGGTGGACTTGGAAATTTAGCTCTCTCCTCTTCTAAGCGTCGTGCGCCAGGTTTTGCACTCCTTGGCGAGCCAGGTGAAGAACGTATTTTGCAATTGGAATTGAAATCTGTTGCAGATATTGCACTCGTGGGATTCCCAAGTGCTGGAAAGTCTTCACTCATCGCAGCAATATCTTCGGCCCGCCCAAAGATTGCTGATTATCCATTTACAACGCTGATTCCTAATCTTGGCGTTGTCCAAGCGGGTGGAACTCGTTTTACTGTTGCTGATGTTCCTGGATTAATACCTGGTGCAAGCCAAGGAAAAGGTTTAGGTCTCGAATTTCTGCGCCATGTAGAACGCTGCGTTGCACTCGTTCATGTTTTGGATTGTGGAACTCTGGAAACGGATCGAAATCCAGTTGCAGATCTTGAAGCAATTGAACTTGAGTTGGCGCAATATGGTGGCCTTGAAGATCGCACTCGAATTGTTGCACTCAATAAAATTGATATTCCTGATGGTGCAGCAATGGCGCAAATGGTTGAAGAAACTTTGCGTGATAAAGGATATGAAGTTTATAGCGTCTCTGCAGCAAGTCGTGCCGGCCTGCAAGAACTTACATATGCGATGGCACGCTTAATTCAGAAAGAGCGCGCAGAGATGGCAGTGGAGGAGCGCACTCGAATTATTTTGCGGCCAACACCTGTTGATGATTCTGGATTCACCGTGAAGGCAAATGAGGATGGTTCATTTACTGTGCGCGGAAATAAAGTTGTGCGCTGGGTTCGTCAAACGAATTTCAAGAATGCCGAAGCTATTGGATATTTAGCAGACCGACTTGCTCAGTTAGGCGTTGAAAAAGAACTTTATAAAAAAGGCGCTGTTGCGGGAAGTGAAGTACGCATCGGCTCTGGTGATAATGAAGTGGTATTTGATTGGGAGCCAACGATTGAAGCTGGTGCTGAGCAATTAGCAGGCCATCTGCATCGTCGCGGAGAAGATTCACGCCTTGAAGGATCATGGAATGCACCAGCTCGCGAAGAAGAAGATCAGTTGAGCGATGAAGAAATCGCAATGCAGTGGGAGTACAACGTGATTGACCCACATACGCCTAAACTTGTGGAACCAGTGAAAACAGAGGATGGAGATGCACAGTGAGCCGTGGGCATATCACCGCTGCCAAGCGCATCGTTATCAAGATTGGTTCATCCTCTCTCACCGGTAAAGCGGGTTCGCAACTCGATACTGATTCTGTAAATAAATTAGCCGATGTTGTTGCTGCATGTAAAAAACGTGGCGCCGAGGTTGTTGTAGTTTCATCTGGCGCAATAGCAGCCGGTCTTGCACCACTTGGATTACATACTCGCCCACAAGATTTGGCAACTCAGCAAGCCGCTGCATCTGTGGGCCAGGGTTTACTTATTGCTAAATACACCGAGAGTTTTGCCAAGCATTCAATTATTGCATCACAAGTTTTGCTTACGACAGAAGATGTTGTGCGCAGAGCCCATTATCAAAATGCGCAACGAACTTTGTATAAATTACTTTCTTTGGGTGTCGTACCAGTGATCAATGAAAACGATAGCGTTGGCACACAAGAGATTCGATTTGGTGACAATGATCGCTTGGCTGCATTGGTTGCATTACTCATTGATGCTGATTTACTTGTACTCATTTCCGATGTTGATGCTCTCTACGATGCACCACCATCACAGGCTGGTGCACAAGCAATCCATGAAGTTCACTCAATTTCAGAAATTGATTCAAAAACTATCGGTGGCGTTGGTACCTCAGGTGTTGGAAGTGGGGGAATGGTCACAAAGATTGAAGCGGCGCGAATTTCCACAAGTGCTGGGATTCCAATGCTGCTTACTTCCCTGAAACAATCCAATGAAAGTTTGGCTGGATCATCACAAGGAACTTTCTTTCATGCAGATGTCAAGAAAACTAATTCTCGTTTATTGTGGTTGGCGCACGCCACAACTCCACGGGGGCGCTTAGTTCTCGATGCTGGGGCAGTAAAAGCAATTATTGAACGTGGAGTTTCATTATTGCCAGCTGGAGTTACCGCAGTTGAAGGCGAATTTATTGCAGGTGATGCAGTCGAACTTGTTACACCCGATAACACTGTGATCGCACGTGGTTTAGTGGCATTTGATTCAGTTGAAATTCCACAAATGTTAGGACGCTCCACAAAGGAACTTGCACAATCCTTGGGTGCTGAATACGAGCGCGAACTCGTTCATCGCGATGATTTAGTGTTGTTGTAACGCAATTTCATTGAGAACGGCAGCAGTAAGAACTTCATCATTACCACTGTCAGTTGGTTCATCAGATAATTTCACAATCACAGTGTTGGTTTTAGGTTCTACATATACATATTGACCATGTAGACCCTCCATCATGTTAACTCCTGGATAGGGATGCCATATTTGAGCACTGTAACCCCAGTTATGATCCAGTGTCACAGTTGGAGTGCTCAGACGATGAATCCACGTTGCACTAATTACACCGCCGCCATTTTCTAGGAGCAATTGACCAACACGGGCGTAGTCACGAGCAGCGGCATTGAAACAGCAAAATGTTTTTTCTTGTCCATTTTTATGGTCCACATTCCATAACGCGTCATATTCAGCACCTATTGGTTGCCATACATGGCTCGTAAAGTAATCAGCAATATGTTGCCCGGTAACCTTTGTGATAATCATTCCAAGTAATTGTGTATCTACACTTCGATAATCAGAGACAGTACCGGGTGGATCTTTCATTTTTCTATTGTGATCTAGGAACCAATTCAAATCTGTGCTGGCATACATTTGTGCAATTGCAACACCCCAACCTGATGGCCCAGATGGATAGTTATCCATTACTCCGATACCACCTTGCATATCAAGCAAATCTTTAATTGTGATCCTGTCGAAATCTGTTCCTGCTTTGAATCGGGGCAAAATACTTACAAAAGTGTCAGACTCTTTAATTTTTCCTGCATCAATGAGTTGACCGATAACAATGGAGGTCATTGTCTTTGCAACTGAATAAGAAGGTAGGCGTGATGACTCCGTTTTTCCATTCAAGTAAGTTTGATATGTAATTTTTCCATTTCGCACGATGACAAATGCATTTGTGTGCGTTCTAGATAGAAAGGCATTGAAGGATATTTTTGATTTATCCCATGTAACTTGGGTTGGAACTTCTGCAGTTCCCATGCGCCAAGGCGTTGGTGTTTTTGGAAGGGCCACAATCCAGTGCCCAGGCATGAGATCAGGAGTCTTAGAAGCGGGTGCAAGGCCGAGGCGAATTGCCGAAATTGGTTCAGGGTATCGAACCAATTTTGTAACACCGAAGAGAGCTAGGTAAAGAACGAATAAGAATATGAGAGCTTTTCGAATTATTCGCAGCACGCGATAAGGGTAACTCCCGCTAGGCTTAGAACTATGGAGGCAAGAACACTAATTTCTCAATTGGCCGCGCGTGCACGCATTGCTTCGCGCACATTGAGTGTTGCTACATCTCTTCAACGTAAAGATGCCCTTCTCGCTATTGCCGATGCACTTGAATCTAGAAGCGCGGAAATACTGCTTGCTAATGCCGAAGATATGAAACGTGGTCGCGAGAGTGGACTCAATTCACAATTACTTGATCGACTCTCACTTACACCAGAGCGAATATCTGGAATTGCAGAGGGTGCCCGTCAAGTCGCACGGCTTGAAGATCCTCTCGGAAAAGCATTACGCCAATCAACGCTTCCCAATGGTTTAGGCCTCAAGCAAATCACTGTTCCAATTGGAGTAATTGGAATGGTCTATGAAGCCCGTCCCAATGTCACAGTTGATGCCGCTGTTATTTTGTTGATGTCAGGTAATGCAGCACTTTTGCGCGGATCATCAAGTGCTGCCTCAAGTAATGCAATTTTGGTGGATGTAATGCGTGGTGCACTATCTAAGAGCCAAATTTCACAAGATGCAGTGCAACTCATTCCATCTGATGATCGCGAAACAGTAAAGGCGCTACTTCATGCGCGTGGTGAAGTTGATCTCGTAATTCCACGTGGAAGTGCCTCCCTGATTCGCATGGTTGTAGATGAGTCCACTGTTCCAACGATTGAAACTGGCGCAGGTGTATGTCATGTCTATGTCGATGAGTTTGCAGACTTAACAAAAGCCCTTCCAATTCTTATTAATTCCAAGACTCATCGTCCAAGTGTGTGTAATGCGGCGGAAACTCTTTTGGTGCACAGAGCGGTTGCAGATAAATTTTTACCAATTGCTATCAAGGCGCTCTCCGATGCTGGCGTTGTTTTGCATGTCGATGAAGAATCGCAAAAAGTTGCCCAGTCACTTGGAATCACTAGCACGTTAGCAACGGAGGAGAATTGGAGCACCGAATACGGTGTTTTAGAGATGAATATCGGCGTTGTTGATTCAGTGGACGATGCAAGTGAACATATTTCTAAATATGGAACCCAACATACAGAAGCCATTGTTACTGAATCCGATGCCAATGCTCAACGATTTATTGCTCTAAGTGATTGTGCTGCAGTCATGATTAATACTTCTACGCGTTTTACCGATGGAGAACAGATGGGATTTGGCGCTGAAATTGGTATCTCAAATCAAAAACTACATGCCCGTGGCCCAATGGGACTTGAAGCCATGACAACAACAACGTGGATTGTCAGCGGAAATGGGCAGATTCGCAGTTAGAGCCCACTTTTATTAGACTCACCAGCTATGAGCAGCCTTTCGCGTGATGAAGTAGCAAATCTTGCACGCCTTGCTCGAATTGAAATGAGCGAGGAAGAACTCGTCAATCTTGCTTCAGAGTTCACCGTTATTCTTGAAGCCGTTGCGCGAGTGCAAGAAGTTGCCAGCGCAGATGTTGCTCCAACTTCACACCCACTTCCATTGCGAAATGTTTTTCGCCCTGATGTGACAAAACCATCACTTACCCCCGAAGAAGCGCTATCTGGAGCTCCTGCAAGTGAGGAGCAACGTTTTAGGGTTCCTCAAATTTTGGGAGAAGAAGCATGATTCGCTCTTCTGCCGTCGAAATGGCAAGTGCATTAGCTAAAGGTGAAATAACTTCAGTTGCACTCACTCAATTACATTTTGATCGTATTGCTTCAGTTGATACTGATGTACATGCATTTTTGCACCTAGACACTGATGGCGCACTTGCACAAGCTGCAGCCGTCGATGCAAAACGCGCTAAAGGCGAAAAACTCTCACCGCTGGCTGGTATTCCACTTGCATTGAAAGATGTATTAGTTCAAAAAGGAATTCCAACAACATGTGGTTCAAAAATTCTTGAAGGATGGCGCCCACCATATGACTCAACTGTCGTAACAAATCTCAAAAATAATGACATTATTATTTTGGGCAAAACAAATATGGATGAATTCGCGATGGGTTCATCCACTGAAAACTCTGCATATGGCCCAACCCATAATCCTTGGGATCTCTCGCGTATTCCTGGTGGCTCCGGTGGAGGATCTGCTGCAGCCCTTGCTGCTTTTGAAGCACCACTTGCGATTGGTACCGATACGGGCGGATCAATTCGTCAACCTGCAGCCGTAACGGGAACAGTTGGAGTAAAGCCAACATATGGTGGAGTTTCTAGATATGGCCTAGTTGCATTCTCTTCTTCACTTGACCAAGCCGGTCCTTGTGCGCGCACAGTTTTAGATACAGCGCTTTTACATGAGGCAATTGCTGGTCATGATCCACGTGATTCAACCAGCATCAATGCACCCGTTCCTAACGTTGTTGCTGCTGCAAAATCTGGCGATGTCAAAGGTATGAAAATTGGTGTTGTCAAGGAACTCAATGGTGATGGTTACCAACCAGGTGTGCGTGCCCGATTCGACGAATCATTGGAATTACTTGCCAAAGCTGGCGCTGAAATAGTTGAAGTTTCTTGTCCAAACTTTGAGTACGCACTCGCTGCCTATTATTTGATTGCACCGTCAGAATGTTCATCCAACTTAGCTCGATTTGATGCAATGCGTTACGGATTACGTGTTGGCGATGTTGATGGAGCATCGGCTGAAGAAGTTATGAACCTAACTCGCGAAGTTGGTTTTGGACGTGAAGTAAAGCGACGCATAATTCTTGGCACGTATGCATTATCGTCTGGCTATTACGATGCTTATTACGGCAGTGCGCAGAAAGTTCGCACACTAATCACACAAGATTTCACGTCAGCATTTACTAAGGCCGATGTATTGGTTTCACCAACATGTCCAACCACTGCATTCAAAATCGGTGAAAAGAGCAACGATCCACTTGCTATGTACCTCAATGACATTGCAACTATCCCAGTGAATATGGCGGGCATCGGTGGAATGTCCCTTCCAAGTGGAGTTGCAGACGAAGATGGATTACCAGTTGGTTTCCAAATCATGTCGCCTGTGATGAAAGATGAGCGTATGTATTTAGTTGGCGCAGCACTTGAAGCAGCGCTATTGAGCAAGTGGGGTGCACCCATTCTTTCAAAAGCACCCTCACTAGGAGGCCTCGCATGAGCCTTACCTATGATGATGTAATCGCAAAGTATGAGCCAGTACTTGGTCTTGAAGTTCACGTAGAACTCAATACAAATTCAAAGATGTTTTGTGGTTGCAGCACAACTTTTGGCGCAGAACCAAATACTCAAACTTGCCCCGTGTGCTTAGCCCTTCCCGGTGCACTTCCAACAGTGAATGAAAAAGCGATTGAATCAACGATCAAAATTGGTTTAGCCCTTAACTGTTCGATTGCCCCATTTAGTCGATTCGCCCGTAAAAATTATTTCTACCCAGATATGCCAAAGAATTTTCAGATTTCACAATATGACGAACCTATTTGCGTCAATGGTTATGTCGATGTTGAGATCGATACAGATGAGGGTCTCAAGAAATTTAGAGTCGAAATTGAACGTGTACATATGGAGGAAGACACTGGAAAGTCACTCCACGTTGGTGGCGCAACCGGTCGTATTCACGGTGCTGAATATTCACTTCTAGATTACAACCGTGCCGGAATTCCACTTGTAGAAATTGTTACAAAAATTGTTCCGGGTACTGGAAAATATGCTCCAGAAGTTGCAAAGGCCTACGTTGGTGAACTCCGCGATATCTTGCGCTCTTTAGGTGTAAGCGATGTCAAAATGGAACAAGGTTCACTTCGATGCGATGCAAACGTTTCACTGCGACTCATCGGTGCCGAAAAACTTGGAACACGCAGTGAGACTAAGAATGTAAATTCATTGCGTTCAGTTGAACGGGCAGTGCGCGGAGAAATGATTCGCCATGCAGAACTTCTCAATAAAGGTGAGCGTGTTGTACAAGAGACTCGCCACTTCCAAGAAGAATCTGGACTGACACGTTCTGGTCGCTCTAAAGAACAGGCAGAGGATTATCGCTATTTCCCTGAGCCAGATTTAGTTCCAGTAGAGCCAGATGCCACATGGATTGAAGAACTTCGCGCGCAATTACCGGAGCGCCCATCTGTGCACCGTAAGCGCTTGCAAGAAGAATGGTCAGTACCGGATAAAGAGATGGCTGCAATGATTAATGCAGATCTGCTCGATACCGTTGAAGCAACTGTGATTTTAGGTAGTGATCCAACGAAGGCACGCAGTTGGTGGTTGGGTGAAATCTCACGTATCGCAAATGAACAAAATGTTTCTGTAAAGGAATTAGCGATTACTCCAACTGATGTTGCAGAAATAGTTTCACTTGTTGCTCAAGGCGAACTCACCGACAAACTTGCCCGACAAGTTGTAGAAGGAGTAATTGCCGGTGAAGGAAAACCAGCAGCAGTTATATCGGCTCGTGGTATCAAAGTTGTCAATGATGATTCAGCGCTGATGGCTGCTATTGAAAAGGCATGCGCTGCGCAACCAGAGACTGCAGAAAAAGTTCGTGCAGGACATTTACCAGCAGCAGGCGCACTCATTGGTGCAATCATGAAAGAGACAAAAGGCCAAGCAGATGCTGCTCGTGTACGAGAGCTTCTACTTGGCCATTTAGGTCAAGCTTAGTTTTAGTGAACGACGACGCCTTCCGTCTCCACAACTGCCTCTTTTCCGATATTGATAAAGAAGAATAAAACAATTGCTCCAACAAAAAGCAGTGCTGCACTGAATTTGAAAGCAATTGTAAATCCATGAGTCATGGCGAATGGTTGTAATTTCTTACCCATTTCACCATGAGCCTTCATATACGTAGCTGTAGCAGTTGCAGCGACGGTATTGAGAAGAGCAGTACCTAGTGATCCACCAATTTGTTGACTTGTATTGATCATGGCACTTGCAACTCCTGTGTCGTGATTACTCACCGCATGTAAAGATGTAGTTGTTAGTGGAATAAAGACAAGGGCCATACCACTCGACATCACAAAGAGTGCGGGTAAGACGTGAGTTATATATGGAGTTTCCGGAGTAATGCGTGACATAAAGAGAAGACCGAGACTGGCTGAAACGAGTCCAGGAATCATCAATGGCTTTGGACCAAATTTTGGTAGTAATTGCGATGCGATTCCGGCGAAGGTAATAATTCCTGCTGTAAATGGCAAGAATGCAAAACCAGATTTAAGTGGACTGTATCCAAGAATAACTTGGAAGTATAAGCCGAGGAACAAGAACATCGAGAAGAGTCCTGCGCCGACTACGAGTGAACCAAGGTAAGAACCTCCACGGTTGCGTTCAGTAACCACTCGCAGTGGCATCAATGGGTTTGCAACGCGTTTTTCAATTGTGACAAAAGTCAGGAGCCACAAAACCGCAGCACCTAGAAAACTTAGGGTGCGAGTATTTGACCAACCTAAAGTTGCTGCCTGATTAAATCCGTATGTTAGGGAGAATAAACCTGCGGTTGCAGTAATAACACCTGGAATGTCGTACTTCCTATTGCCTTCTGCTTTGGATTCATGCACGAACTTAGTGGCCAAAGTAAATGCAATCGCTGCGATTGGAACATTGACTCCTAAACACCAGCGCCATGAGAAGTACTCGGTCAATGTGCCTCCGAGAATCAATCCAATTGCCGCGCCTCCACCAGAGATTGCACCGATAACGCCGAATGCTTTGGCTCTCTCTGTCGGAATTGTGAAAGTTACAGAAATAATTGCGAGAGCGGCGGGTGCGAGAAGTGCCCCGAAGACTCCCTGAAGTGCGCGTGCGGAAAATAGAAGTGCTTGTGTGGAAGCAATTCCACCCAGTGCTGATGCTCCTGCAAAACCTACGAGACCGACCAAGAAGATTTTTTTGCGCCCCATAAAGTCACCGATGCGACCGCCCAACAAAAGTAAAGAACCGAATGCGAGTGTGTACGCAGTGATCACCCATTGTTGGTTCGCATTTGAAATTCCCAAATCAATTTTTGCTCGTGGGATTGCGATATTTACAATGGACGAGTCAAGTACGACCATCAACTGAGAAATGGCTACGACAAACAAAGTACGCCAGCGGTTAGGGTCGACTCCTTCAATAATGGGCTTTTTTGACACGCATCACTCCGATTCAGATAACTAGGATTCTTTCGATTGCTTACTAAACGGTTACAATTATCTCATGTCTACGATGAAACCGCGCTCTGGGATTGTTACTGATGGAATGGAGCGAGCACCAGCACGTGGAATGTTACGCGCTGTTGGAATGGGTGATGCTGATTGGGTAAAACCACAAATTGGTATCGCATCATCGTGGAATGAAATCACTCCATGCAATCTTTCTCTTGATCGCTTAGCTAAAGCATCTAAACAAGGTGTTATTGATGCAGGTGGTTTCCCAATGCAGTTTGGAACTATTTCTGTATCCGATGGCATATCAATGGGCCATGAAGGTATGCACTTTTCATTAGTTTCTCGCGAAGTAATTGCAGACTCTGTTGAAACTGTTATGCAAGCAGAGCGCCTTGATGGAATGGTTACTTTTGCTGGATGCGATAAGTCACTTCCAGGAATGATGATGGCTGCAGCGCGTATCGATGTCGCAAGTGTTTTTGTTTATGCTGGCTCAACTCTTCCCGGTCAAGTCGATGGTAAAGATGTCACGATTATTGACGCTTTTGAAGCAGTTGGTGCATGTGCTCGTGGGCTCATTACACAAGAGCGTGTTGATCAAATAGAACGTGCAATTTGCCCAGGCGAAGGTGCATGTGGCGGTATGTATACAGCGAACACAATGGCCAGTATTGGTGAAGCAATCGGACTCTCTTTACCAGGTTCGGCTGCGCCCCCTGCAGTAGATCGCCGACGCGATACCTATGCAGTTGCATCAGGTGCTGCAGTAGTTGAGCTCATTCGTAAAGGAATTACGACGCGCGATATTTTAACAAAAGGTGCATTCGAAAATGCAATAACTATTTTGATGGCACTCGGTGGTTCTACAAACGCTGTTCTTCATTTGTTGGCAATTGCCCATGAAGCAGAAGTAGAACTCGAACTCCATGATTTTCATCGCATTGGCTCCAAAGTTCCATTGCTAGGTGATCTCAAGCCATTTGGTCGCTTCGTGATGAGCGATGTCGATAAGGTCGGTGGAATTCCTGTAGTTCTCAAGGGCCTGCTCGATGCAGGTTTATTACATGGTGACGAAATCACTGTCACTGGAAAAACTATGGCTGAGAATTTAGCAAATATAAATCCACCAGATGCTGATGGTGAAATTTTGCGTGCCATGAGTAAGCCGCTATCAACTGATATTGGAATTTCAATTCTTCACGGTTCACTTGCCCCTGAAGGTGCAGTATGTAAAACAGCAGGAATTGGAATTGAAGAATTCGAAGGACCAGCTCGTGTATTTGAACGCGAACAGGCTGCAATGGATGCTCTCGAAAATGGAACAATTGTTGCCGGTGATGTAGTTGTCATTCGCTACGAAGGACCAAAAGGTGGTCCTGGAATGCGCGAAATGTTAATGATTACAGGCGCAATCAAAGGTGCAGGTCTCGGAAAATCTGTTCTACTACTAACTGATGGCCGCTTCTCTGGTGGTTCAACTGGATTGTGTGTTGGACACGTTGCACCAGAGGCAGTTGATGGTGGACCAATTGCATTTATCAAAGATGGCGATCGCGTACGTATTAACACAAAGAATCGAACTCTTGATTTACTCGTTGATGCCAGCGAACTTGAAGCTCGCAAAATTGGATGGAAACCAATTCCACACAAGTACACCCGTGGCGTACTTGCGAAATATTCAAAGCTTGTCGGATCGGCTTCTAAGGGCGCTGTCTGCGAGTAATTTCGGCTCAAATTGTGAGATGACCCATATTGGGGTTGACGCATCGGAGCTCGTATTGGAGAATGGGAACATGTTTTCAACAGCAATTGTGGTGGTGATTTAGTAGCGCGTGATCAGATAATCGATCTCGCGCTCCCTCAGTTGATCTGAGGGATTTTTTATTTAGCCAGCAATTCTAAAGATGGAAAGGAGCAGAAGATGAAGATGAATGGGGCAACATCACTCGTCAAGTCATTGGAATCTGCTGGCGTCGATGTGATGTTCGGTATTCCTGGTGGCGCCATTCTTCCTGCTTACGATCCAATCTTTGATAGCACTATTCGCCATATATTGGTCCGCCATGAACAAGGTGCCGGTCATGCGGCAACTGGATACGCACAAGTTACTGGTCGTGTTGGTGTTTGTATTGCCACATCCGGTCCAGGTGCAACCAACCTGGTAACTCCACTTGCAGATGCTGCAATGGATTCAGTTCCACTTGTTGCAATTACCGGTCAAGTTCCATCTGCTGCAATTGGTACTGATGCATTTCAAGAAGCTGATATTCGCGGAATAACGATGCCATTTACAAAGCACAATTATTTGGTAACAAATCCAGATGATATTCCACGAGCAATTGCAGAAGCGTTCCATATTGCAGGATCAGGACGCCCTGGGCCAGTTCTCGTTGATATCGCAAAAGATGCATTGCAAAAAGAAACTAATTTTGTTTGGCCAACTTCGGTCAACCTTCCTGGTTACCATCCACAAACTAAACCAGAGAGCGGTGCAATATCTGATGCAGCAGCGCTCATCGCGCAGTCATCGAAGCCAGTTTTATATGTTGGCGGCGGAGTTATCAAAGCAAACGCTTCACGCGAGCTTTTGCAATTAGCAGAACTACTTGGCGCACCAGTTGTAACTACATTAATGGCACGGGGTGCCTTTCCTGATAGTCACACTTTGCATCTTGGTATGCCTGGAATGCACGGAACTGTTGCGGCAGTTACTGCGCTTCAGAAAGCTGATTTACTTATTACATTAGGCGCTCGCTTTGATGATCGCGTAACAGGAAAACTTTCCACATTTGCAACGAATGCAAAAGTAATTCATGCCGATATTGACCCAGCTGAAATTGGCAAAAATCGCTTTGCTGATGTACCTATTGTTGGAGATGTAAAAGAAACTATTTCTGCA
>CANFXM010000026.1 GCA_947451045.1 Actinomycetota bacterium
ACGAATGCAGATTCTGGAACTGGCAAGAGCTTCATATCTGATTCATTGATTGATTGGAATCCACGGATGGATGAACCATCAAACATTAGGCCTTCAGTAAATACTGCTTCGTCGAATGACTCAACAGGTACGTTGAAGTGATGTTGGATTCCTGGAAGATCGGTAAAGCGCACATCGACGAGCTTTACATCTTCCTTTTTAATAAAAGCAAAAATTTCTGCTGAATTCTTAAACATGCTTCTCCCAATTTCGCATTTGATACAAGAACCGTATCGATGCATCGGCCTCACCATTGAGCGCTTCTGCTTAGGGGTAAGACTAGAAGGAGCGGGCCCAAAAGACATAACCCATGTGTTACATCCGTGTTAAGAAATAGGGGCGCTGTGTGGACTACTAGGCTGGGCCTATGGAAAAGGTAGGCATGGGACGACGATTTCTCGCCCTGACACTGGATTGGTTGATGTCCTATGCCATCGTCGTAGCCCTCACGGGCGGCCTTGGGGGAGCGCATTCGAGCCGATCTCTGAGTGTCCTAGCGCTCTTCTTCGCCGAGGTCGCTCTGCTCTCAGCTCTGCAAGGAGCATCGGCTGGTCATCGATTACTTGGAATTCGAATTGTGCGCTTTAGCGATCGAGGATCGATAACACCTTTGCAAGCGCTTATTCGCACGACACTTTTATGTTTAGTCATCACGGCTGTCACCTTCGATGATGATGGTCGCGGAATTCATGAGCGCTTGAGCAATACAGTTTTAGTTCAACGATGAGAATGGATTTTTAGAATGCTCGGCGGAATAAATAATGGGATGTTTTTCCAAGCGATAAGTGGATTTCTATTATTTCCCATAATTATTGGGCTACTAATGTGGGCTTTTCCTACGAAGAAAGATCCTGTTGCAAAGCGCGAGCGTAAGGCGTTGAAGAAGTCACTGCGGGAGCTGCGACGAAAGTAAAAAGTTAGCGAACCTTTGGTGCGCGAGTTGGCATCGGTCCTTTTGGAATTGGCATTGATAATCCGCCAACTGCTTTGAGGCGTGCACGAACTTCACGCATTTGATGTGCAGATAAAGTCTTCTTGAGTTTCGTAACTTTTTTCTGCAACTTCTTGAGTTCTACGCGACCTTCGCCTTCGCCAACAATAATTTCGATGATGGGTACACCAGGAGCAAAGCGTTCAGTCTTCTTGCGCTCCTCTTGAATCATTTGACGAACACTGTTGCTGCCTTCGCCCGTGAGAACAATTCCGCCACGTCCAACACTGCGATGGACCATATCTTGATTGCGTGCAACTGCTACTGCAGGTGTTGTTGTCCATCCTTTGCGAATTGCCATAAGAACACTTGCGCCAGCGCCCATTTGTCCTTCGATGGATTTATATGCAGCACTTCCTGCAACGCGGGTGAAGTAAAACATTGTGACGAGAACAGCAAATGGAAGAGTGACAAAGCCCGCGTAAACAGGGTGCTTGAGTGCAACACCAAGCCCGATTCCAAGTGCCCAGACGATAAAGAATATTGCGATGATTGCAATACCAATCCATGGCTTGACACTCTTTGTAACTGAGTAGGCGTCACGGAATGTTTGGAAACGTGGGATTTTGAACTTTGGCTTCTTCATGGCCCTTACTTTAGTGGAGCAGGTGCGGTACCACCAAGACGAGCAGGGGCCCAACGCGCGCCGACATGGCTATCGGGGTAACGATCTTGAACTTCGTGGAGCATTGAAATTAAATGCTCACGAAGTTGCAGCTCGGCCGCATCGACATCTTCACCCCGTTGGAAATACATTGGAGTACCGAATGAAACCGAGACGGGGTATTTCTTTCGGCGCAAATCTTTTTTCAGGCCCTTTGTCCAAATGCGTTGGCTACCCCAAATTATTGTTGGAATAACTGGAACGCCGGCTCCCATAGCTAAACGAATTGCGCCAGATTTTAATTCTTTAATTTCAAAACTTGTTGAAGTAGTTCCTTCAGGAAATATTCCCACAATCTCTCCAGCCTTGAGAGCTCGAAGCGCCGCTACAAATGAACCGGAACCATTGTCGCGATCGACACTGATGTGGTGCATTCCGCGCATCAAAGGTCCAGCAACTTTGTGAGCAAATATTTCTTTCTTCGCCATAAAACGTATGTAACGATCTACGGGAAGGGCAGCAGTTCCAACGAGTGCGAAATCCAAATAACTCACGTGATTGATGGCAAGGACTGCGCCACCTGTGCGCGGGATATTTGTATCACCCGAAAAATTGAGTTGAAGTCCTAAATATTTCCAGAAAGCTTTGATAACGCCAATTACTGGGGGATAGACAAAATCAGCCACGAGAAACTTTTGCTTCCATTGCTTGCTTGTACAAACGCCCCGCACGATAACTTGAGCGAACCAGTGGTCCGCTCATGACTCCAAGGAAACCAATATCTTCAGCTTCTTTGGCATGGACTACAAATTCTTCTGGCTTTACCCAACGCTCAACAGGGTGATGCGTAATTGTTGGACGCAAATATTGAGTGATGGTGATCAGGTCGCAACCAGCATTGTGGAGATCTTCAAGGGCTTGCGTAACTTCTTCATGGGTTTCGCCAAGTCCAAGAATGAGATTTGATTTAGTTATCAAACCGAAGTCGCGCGCCATGCCAATGACTTCGAGTGATTTTTCGTATGAGAAACCGGTGCGAATACGTTTGAAAATACGGGGGACTGTCTCGAGGTTGTGTGCAAATACCTCTGGACGGGTTTCAAATATTTGATTGAGCAGTTCTGACTTTGCATGAAAATCTGGAGCGAGCATTTCGACTCCACACCCAGGATTGAGTTCATGAACTTGGTGAATTGTTTCGGCGTAGAGCCAAGCGCCCTCATCTTCTAAATCATCGCGAGTAACTCCGGTAATAGTTGCGTACTTCAAACCCATTGCTTTTACGGATTCGCCAACTTTGCGTGGCTCTTCGCGATTGAGTGCATCTGGTTTTCCAGTATCAATATTGCAGAAGTCGCAGCGACGTGTGCATTTTTCGCCACCAATAAGAAATGTTGCTTCTTTATCTTCCCAACATTCAAAAATATTTGGACATGCTGCTTCTTGGCAGACAGTGTGGAGACCTTCACTCTTAACAAGTGTGCGAAGACGTGTGTATTCCGGCCCCATGTTGGCGCGAGTCTTAATCCATTCGGGTTTGCGCTCGATAGGTACAAGTGAATTGCGCGCCTCAACGCGTAGCAACTTGCGACCTTCGGGTGCCAATGTCATGCGCAGACCTTTCGTAGAGCCTCAATCATATGGCGCGCAACTAGCGCAGCAACATCGTCAACGCGTATATCCCGACCTAGTTCTCTAGCAATGCTCGTTACATCGGCGTCATCAATGCCACACGGAATGATTTGACCAAAGGCGCTCATATCTGGATTTACATTGAGTGCGAATCCATGCATCGTTACGCCCTTTGCTACACGAATCCCGATTGCCGCAATTTTACGTTCTCCACGATCATCAACAACCCACACACCTGATCTTTTAGAAATACGTTGCGTTGTAATTCCTAATTGCGCACACGCTTCGATAAGTGCGCCTTCAACAACTCTAACAAAGCCAACAAGTTCGTGAGGATTTGCGAGTCGAATAATTGGGTATCCCACTAGCTGTCCTGGACCATGCCATGTAATTTTTCCGCCGCGATCAACATCGATAACGGGTGTCCCATCCTTTGGCTTCTCGTTATCTAATGTTCGACGCCCTGCCGTGTATACAGATGGATGCTGCAATAGAAGAAGTGTGTTTGAAGCGGAGCCTTGCGCAACTCCCGTGTGAATTTCTCGTTGAGTGGTCAAGGCCCTGTGATATTCAACTAATCCTGCGTGAATAACGGCAATCTCATCAGTGCGCGATGGGCTGACGACGGGCATAAACCCAGCCTAAAGGTAGGATTGCACCCTTACCAATTGGAACGAATGAAAGGGCTTACTAGCCGTGTCACAGAGCGCAGAAAAGCAAGTTTCAGGAGTCAAAGGGCGAAAGCCATTGTGGTTCGCCATCATCTCAATAGTCATCTGGTTGGGAATCTCAGGAGTCGTAGGTCCACTTTTTGGTCAACTCTCCACCGTGCAAAAAAATGATAACTCAAAGTTTTTGCCCGCAAGTGCTGAATCGCAGATCGTTTCGGCCGAGGCACATAAATTCACTAGCGTTGCAAGCGATGCATTTCCGGCACTGGCTCTCTTCATTGGAAATGTCGATGCAGACAAAGTTGCGCAGGCAAATGTTTTCTTCTCAACTTTTGCAACCAAGCCACTCGTTGATGACAAAGGTATTCCACTCAAGGATTCCAAAGGCGTAGTTATCAATAAAACTATTGGCGACTTCCTTACTCCTAACACTCCCATCATTGCCTTTGCGGCCCCTAAAAATGATGCTCTTCTTGCCAGTCTTCCAATTTCGGCCTCGCAAATTACTGTCACGCTTCCAAATAAGAAGCCAGCTCTACCTGCAGTAGTTACAGCTATGCGTTATTACACACAAAGCTATGCAAAGACTCAAGGTTGGGAAACCCACATGACAGGAATCGGTGCAATTTTTGCCGATCTCTTTGGAGCATTTGGAAGTATTGATTCAAGTTTGCTTGCAACAACTGGTTTAGTTGTTGCTTTGATTTTGATCGTTGTGTATCGATCACCAGTGCTATGGATCTTGCCTCTGTTTTCGGCCGTGATTGCGTTATCACTTGCTGGTGGAATTATTTATTTATTGGCCAAGCACAACATCATTGATTTGGATGGACAATCTCAAGGAATTCTTTCAGTTCTTGTATTGGGAGCGGCCACAGATTATGCACTCTTACTCATTGCGCGTTATAGAGAAGAACTGCATTTAGTTGAATCTCGATTTGGTGCAATGAAGCGCGCTTGGCGTGGAGTTGTCGAACCTATTATTGCTTCGGGTAGCACAGTGACATTGGGACTTCTTGTTCTCGTTCTTGCATCACTAAAAAATAGTCGCGGACTTGGTCCAGTGGGTGCGATTGGAATCGTCGCCTCTATGTTGACGATTCTTACTTTCTTACCAGCATTGCTCGTCGTATTTGGCCGATGGATTTTTTGGCCACGAATTCCACATTTTGATTCAGAAGATGAAAAACTCAAGGGAATATGGGCAAAGGTTGCACTGCGCACTCAGAATCATCCCCGTAAGTATTGGATGGTCTCAGCAGGGTTACTCGTGATTCTTGCTTTCTTCACAACGACTCTTCACGCTGATGGAATCTCTAGTACTGATCAATTTACTAAAAAGACTGACTCGATTATTGGTCAGCAGAAACTTTCAAACTATTTCCCTGGTGGACAAGGTCAGCCTGCGCAAATAATTGTTCCAGTTGCTAAAGCAGATGAGGCAATTGCTGCCCTGAAATCAATCAAGGGTGTTATTAGCGTTGTACCAACGTTGGATGGCCCAGTCATTCCTGGCCAACCACTACCTGCAACAAAAATTGCAGATGGAAAGATTTTGCTGAACGCAACCCTTGATGTAGCTGCAGATTCACTTGCAGGACGTGCGATGGTTCCAGGAATTAGATCTGCGATGCACGCCATTGATCCAGCAATTGCTACAGGTGGAACCTCAGCTGTCTATTTTGATATTGATAAAGCCTCGACAAGAGATCGCAATCTCATTATTCCAATAGTGCTGATTTTGATTGCCATAGTTCTAGGACTTCTTTTGCGCTCCATTCTTTCTGTGGTGCTCTTGTTGGTGACTGTTGTTCTTTCATTCCTTGCGACATTGGGTGCGAGTTCACTCGTCTTCCATCACATCTTCAAGTTCTCAGGTGAAGATTCTTCATATCCACTCTTTGCATTCGTATTCCTGGTTGCATTAGGTATTGATTACAACATCTTCTTAATGACTCGCGTGCGTGAAGAGACTCTCAAACTAGGTACTCGCGCAGGTATGACAAAGGGCGTAACAGTTACTGGAGGAGTGATCACGTCTGCAGGTGTTGTGCTGGCGGCAACTTTTACAGTCCTTGGAATTTTGCCACTCGTTGCTCTTGCCGAAATCGGATTTACAGTGGGATTTGGCGTACTCCTTGATACTTTGATTGTTCGCTCTATCTTGGTACCTGCATTGGTGCATACAATCGGATCAAAGATTTGGTGGCCTTCAAAACTTCAACACGAAAAGGTGTAACACATGGCTCTGCGCGTAGGAATAACGGGATACGGATTAGCTGGACGTTATTTTCACGCGCCATTGCTCAAAGGATGCGGCTTCGACGTTGTTGGTATTCAAACCAGCAATGCCGAACGCACATCACATGCACTAGCTGATTTTCCTTCAACAAAAGTTGTTGCTACTGCTCAAGAACTAGTCACACTTGATCTCGATCTCGTGATTGTTGCTTCTGCCAATGTGGCTCATGCCCACGATGCGTATGTAGCAATTGATGCAGGAATTCCAGTCGTCATTGATAAACCGATGGGTTGCACCTATGAAGAGACTCTTTCTATTGTGGAGTATGCGAAGAAAGCTGGAGTTCCAATCACAACTTTCTTCAATCGTCGCTGGGATAGCGATGCGCTAACAATAAAGAGTGTGATTGCAAGTGGAACGCTAGGGGAGATTTTCCGACTCGATTCGCGTTTCGAACGTTTTCGCCCAGAATTAAATACAAGTTCTTGGCGCGAAACTATGTCACCAGCCGATGGCGGCGGCCAGCTCATAGATTTACAGCCACACTTAATTTCAACGTCGATGGAATGGCTTGGCACACCTGAATTAGTGAGTTCAAGTGTTCGCTCCATTCGCGGTGGCGCAGATGATGATTCAGTCCTTGTTCTTAAGTATTCAGGTGGAGCTGTGGGCTATCTATCGGCGAGTGCAATTGTTGGCGCGCCAGGTCCTCGCATTCGCTTACTGGGAACGAAAGGCGCACTCGTTATCAATGATTTAGATCCGCAAGAAGATTTATTGCGCAGTGGAAAAATTCCAGAAGGCGGAACATGGAAACTTCCAACTACATCCAAGACTTTTATTTATCGTGGTGACGAGGTGGAAGAGATAGCCTCGCAGCCAGGTAACTATGCCCACTTCTACCTTGAAGTAGAAGGCGCTATTGCCGGAAAGAATCCATGGCCAGTGAGTACAGCTGATGCGTTGCTGGTAGCGAAAATAATTGATCAAGCACGAGCACAATCTATTCATGGGTAAACCAGTTGTAATCATTGGGGCTGGCCTGGCTGGAATAGCTGCGGCAATACAATTAGAAAAAAATAATCGTGAGGTTATAGTTTTAGAAAGTAGTGACCGAGTCGGTGGTCGCCTCACGAGTGATCGCATTGATGGCTACATCTGTGATCGGGGATTTCAATTGATAAATTCGAAATACCCAGCTGTCATTGAATTAGATGTCATAAAGGAAATAGATTTTATAGTTGCACCTCGAACTATTCAGGTAGCGATGGGAAGTGAACATTTCGCGCTAGGAGATCCTCGTACTGCGCCATGGACTGCACTCGATAGAGCCACAGGTTCGATGAGTGAGAAGTTTGCATTTGTGCGCTATTTATTGAGCAAAAGTATTTCTGGAAACTCATTGGCTCAAGAACTCAAAAATGCAGGTACTGGCAAATTATATTCGCGCGTTCTGGAACCATTTCTGACTGGGGTATTTCTTACCAATCCTGATCGGGTGGATGCCATCTACGGAAAAACTGTGATTAAGAGTTTTATTAGTGGAACACCTGGCCTTCCTCGCTACGGTGTTGGCGATTTCAGTAATGCCCTTGGAAAGAGATTGAAAGATGTGCGCTTAGGTACTCGAGCAGAAGCCATTCGCGGAAGTGATGTAGAAACTAATCACGGGAGAATTCAAGCAAGTGAAATTATTGTTGCAACAGATGCGACAACAGCATCGCAACTTTTGGATTTGCGAGATATTCCAACAATTCTAGGTTGTACAACGTGGTATCACAGCGTTGATGCGGGAACTCGCAATGGGCAATTAGTGATCGATGGACAAGCTAGGGGCCCTGTAATAAATTCCTTGGCTATCTCCAAAATATCACCATCCTATGCACCGGCTGGGAAAGATTTGATTTCAACTACGACGCCAATTTCAGTGACCGAGAGCGAAACTCGCAGACATCTTGCCCTTATGTGGGGTATGGATACTCGGGACTGGCAGCTCGTTGCTAAATATGAAATTCCTAGTGCACTTCCTCTTCAAGGGATTGGCCGATCTCTTTCGCAGAACGTTCATGTGCGCGAGAATATTTATTGTGTTGGCGACCATCGAACAACCCCGTCACAGCAAGGCGCACTTTTTTCCGGCAAGTTAGCTGCGGAATTAATTCTCAATAAGTAAAGCGAGTGCCTCAGTGATATGAGGGTAATCAAATTTAAACCCTGCTTCGAGCAGTGCATGTGGCATCACTTTTTTGGAACCCAGAATCTCACTTGAAAATCCACCGAGTGCAATTTTGAGTGCAATTGCAGGTGCTGGAAAGAGAGCTGGACGATGCATAGCGCGAGCTAGTGCGCTAGTGAATTCTTGATTTGTGACTGGATTCGGTGAGGTTAGATTTACGGGGCCAGAAATATTATTTTCTAGCGCAAAAACAATTGCGCGGATTTGATCGTGCAAAGTTATCCAGGACCACCATTGTTTTCCATTACCTAATTTTCCGCCCAGACCTAAACGAAATAACGGCAACATCCGACCGAGCGCGCCACCCGTTGGGTCAAGAACTAAACCAGTTCGAATCTTGACAGTACGTACGCTGCCTGCAAGATCTGCTGCGCCTTCCCATTCACGACATACCGCTGCGAGAAAATCATCGCCTGACTTATCGCTTTCAACTACAGAGCGATTTCCGCTCTCGCCATACCAACCGATAGCACTCGCTGATATAAAAACTTGTGGTTTAACAACGGATACAGCATTAGCAATCGCTGTAGTTCCAAGCAATCGGGAATTGAGAATCTTTGCCTTATATTTTTTTGTCCAACGCTTATCGCCTACGCCAACACCGGCTAAATGAATTACTGCATCGACTCCCGCGAGTGCTTCTAAATCTACAAAACCAGTATCTGGATCCCACTGAATTTCATCGTGTGCAACAGGTGCTCGGCGCACCAAACGTTGAACTGTGTGGCCTTCACTTTTGAGATGGCCAACGAGTGCGGTGCCTATAAGACCAGATGCTCCAGTAATAGCAATACGTTGTGGAACTGACACTTAGAGACCCAAGTCAGATTCGAATGCTCCACCTTCGAGGCGTTCTTTGAGTGTTACAAGGAAACGTGCAGCATCGGCGCCATCGACAACGCGATGATCGTAGGAGAGTCCTAAATAAACCATCGAACGAATAGCAATTGTTTCTCCGCCATCTTCACCTTTGACAACCATCGGACGTTTTACAACTGCACCAAGTCCAAGAATTGCCACCTGTGGTTGATTAATAATTGGAGTGTCAAAGAGTGCTCCGCGACTTCCAGTATTAGTGAGCGTAAATGTTCCGCCACCTAGTTCGTCAGGAGTTACTTTGTTATCACGAGTACGCGCTGCTAGATCTGCAATCTTTCGAGCAACGCCGCCCATATTCAAATCGCCAGCATTATGAATAACAGGGACGAGTAATCCGCGTTCTGTGTCAACGGCAATACCCAAGTGTTCGGCGCCGTGATATGTAATCTGGTCACCTTCAACAGAAGAGTTGAGAACAGGATGTTGTTTCAGGGCTTCACATACAGCCACAGCAAAGAATGGCAAGTATGAAAGCTTGACACCTTCTCGTGCTTCAAATGTTGATTTTGAACGATCGCGCAAACGAGAAATCTTTGTCACATCGACTTCAATCACAGTTGTAAGTTGCGCACTTACTTGAAGTGATTCAACCATACGAGATGCAATCACTTTACGAAGTCGTGACATAGTCACAGTTGTTCCGCGAAGTGGGGAAGTAGCCACAGGTGCTGGCTTTGATGATGATTGCGCAACAGGGGCTGCAACAGATTGTGCAACAGGTTTCGGAGCAGCTGCAACTAAATCTTCTTTGCGAATTCGCCCGCCAATACCACTGCCCTTTACGGTTGCAAGATTGACACCAAGTTCATTTGCAAGTTTGCGAACAATAGGAGTGACATAAGCATCTGCGGGTTGAGCAACAGGAGCTGCTGCAAGAACGGGTGCTGCAACAACGGGTGCTGCAACAACGGGTGCAACCGGTGCAGCAACAACCGGTGCGACGACGGGAGCTGACACTACTGGTGCATTTGCTCCACCTATAAGACCAAGACGTGCGCCAACTGGAACAGTTGTATCGACAGGGACATCGATTGCAAGAAGAGTTCCTGCAACAGGGGATGGAATCTCTGTATCTACTTTGTCAGTTGAAACTTCAAGGAGTGCTTCATCAACAGCAACTGCGTCACCAATATTTTTGAGCCAACGAGTCACGGTTCCTTCACTCACGCTCTCACCCAATGCTGGCATCGTAATAACTGTGCCTGAACCTGAGGCAACTGGTGCAACTGGTGCAACAGGAGCGGCGGCTGCAACTGGAGCAACAACAGGTGGTGCAACGGGTGCAGGAGTTTGTACTACGGCAGGTGCAACAACTGGTGCAGGGGTTGGAGCTGATGCATTTGCGCTATCGGCAATGATTGCAAGTTCGGCACCGACTGCAACAGTTTGATCGATGGCAACAACAATTTTTGTAAGAATTCCTGCAACAGGTGATGGAATCTCTGTATCTACTTTGTCAGTTGAAACTTCGAGTAGTGGTTCATCGACATTGACATGATCGCCTTCTGCTTTGAGCCAACGCGTAACTGTTCCTTCGGTAACACTTTCACCGAGTGCTGGCATAGTGACTGAGAATGTCATTGTTATTTCTCCCCGTTGTCCGTGTTATCCGTGCGCATGAAGCGGTTTTCCTGCAAGTGCCATGTGTGCTTCACCCATTGCTTCAGAAAGCGTTGGGTGTGCATGAATCAATGGAGCAACATCGGCAGCCGATGCTTCCCAATTGAAAATAAGTTCTGCTTCTGCGAGAAGTTCGCCCACTCGTGCACCCACCATATGAATACCAAGTACTGGACCATCTTTTTGCGCGACTAACTTAATAGAACCAGCAGTACGCAAAATTTGTGCCTTGCCATTACCTGCAAGATCGTAATTGAGTTCGACAACATCGTAGCCACGCTCTTTTGCAATTGCTGTTGTAAGTCCAACGGATGCGACTTCTGGCTCTGAATAAGTAACGCGGGGGATACCGTCGTAGTTAATAGCGCGTGGATTCAAGCCCGCAATCTCTTCTGCAACCAAGATTCCTTCAGCAAAACCTACGTGCGCTAATTGCAATGTAGGAATCAAATCTCCCACGGCCCAAATTCCTGGAACATTAGTGCGACATTTATCATCGACGAGCACGTAGCCGCGATCCATTGTGATGCCCTGATCTTCATAGCCAAGGTTTGCAGATACTGGCCCACGTCCAACTGCGACCAGAAGAATCTCGGCGGTAAATGTTTTTCCATCTTCTAGCGTGACGGTAACTCCATCGGCTTTTACTTCATGGGACTTAAAACGTGTTCCAAGTTCGAAATTGATTCCGCGCTTTCTAAATGCTCGCTCAAGTTGCTTACTTGATGACTCATCTTCAAGGGGTACTAAGTGGGGCAAACCTTCAATAATTGTTACATCGCTGCCGAATGATTTCCACACTGATGCAAATTCAGATCCGATAACTCCGCCACCAAGAACGATTACGCTCTTAGGAACATAGTCGAGTTTTGTCGCATGATCCGAAGTCATAACTTTCACGCCATCAATTTCTAGACCAGGAAGTGATCGTGCATATGAACCTGTAGCAAGGATGATGTTCTTGCCAGTGATGCGTTGACCATTTACTTCGATCGTATCTTTGGCTACGAGTTTTCCATGACCTTCGATATAAGTAATGTTGCGAGACTTAACAAGTCCTTGTAAACCTTTATGCAATTTTGATATGACGCCATCTTTATAACTATTAACGGCAGGCATATCCATTGAAAGAAATTGTGCGTTGACTCCGAAATGAGCCGCATCGCGCGCACCATCTGCGATTTCGCCAGAATGAAGTAGCGCCTTAGTTGGAATACATCCACGGTGTAGACATGTACCACCGAGTTTGTCTGCTTCGATCAATGCGACGTTGAGGCCGAGTTGTGCGCTTCGAAGTGCGCATGCATACCCGCCGCTACCGCCGCCAAGAATTACTAGATCGAAAACCGACACATCAAACTCCCATCGCCATCAGGTGCTACCTGCCTATCTTGCCAGCCTTAGCTCAAATTACCGAACTGAGGCTTGCTCAGCCAAGACGAGCAAAGAACGCAGCGCCACACCCGTGCCACCAATAGGTGTATAGCCATGTGCTTTTGAATCATTGTAAGCAGGACCTGCAATATCTAAATGGAGCCATGGCAATTGCGCATTGATGAACTCTTTCAGGAATAAGCCAGCAACTAACATGCCGCCCATTCGATCACCGATATTTGCAATATCTGCAACAGGGGAATCCAGTGATGCACGTAACTCTTCTGGTAACGGCATCGGCCAGAAAGATTCGCCGCTGATGGCAGTTGCAGAAAGGAATTCTTCTCTAAAGCTTTCATTATTTGTCATTGCAGCACTTGTGCGAGTTCCAAGTGCAACTACTTGAGCACCTGTCAATGTTGCTACATCGATGATCCCATCTAGTTTCGGATTTACTTTTTGCGCTTTCATCAGCGCATCAGCTAGGACGAGTCGACCCTCTGCATCCGGATTGAGAACCTCAACGGTCTTTCCGCCAAAAATCGTAATGATGTCACTTGGACGAGTTGCGGTATCGCTGACCATATTTTCTGCAAGAGGGGCCCATGCATCAACTGCAATTGGCAATTTCAAAGTTGCAATAGCAAGTACTGCCGCGCACACAGCTGCAGCACCACTCATATCGGATTTCATCGCTTCCATACCCTGTGCCGGCTTTAGCGCGAGACCACCAGTATCAAAAGTTATTCCTTTACCCACGAAGGCATAGTTTTTCTTTGGCTTCGTTGGTGAATATGAAATTTGCATTAAACGTGGGGGATTAGCTGAACCTTGTCCCACCCCAATGATTCCGCCGAATCCTTGAGCCTTGAGTTGCTTCTCATCCCATATTTTAATCGTGAGTTTTGCTTTTGCGCCTCCGGCACTTTTTACCGCTGCGCTTAACTTTTTTGTAAATGAATCAGGAGTTAAATGGCTAGGTGGTGTATTAATGAGATCGCGAACTAAGTATGTGTATTGAGCAATAACTTCTGCACGGTGAGCCGAATCCTTTGATTCCTTTTTCGCGGCAAGGGCGCTGTGAATCGTGATGTTCTTGATTGGATCTTTATGTTCGTTTTTTGAGGTAGCTCGAAATTCAGTAAAGGCATAGGCACCCAGGGCGGCACCTTCTGCTACCGCAGCGAGTGATATTTGATTGGGAGTTGGAAGGGCAAAAGTTGCCATCGCAGTTCCATCGAGTGCGCGCGATGCAGCTCCTGCAGCACGGCGTAGTGTCTCATGAGTATATGAAGAAGATTGTTCGCCCAATCCGGTAAAAATTAGAATGCGTACAAATGTGCTTGGCATCTTGATGATTTCATCGACTTTGCCAGTGGCACCCATGTCGTTGAGAAATGGAAGAAGTGCCTTTGTATCTAGTGATAAGTCACCAGATTCAATTTTGACTCCACCTTTCGGTGATGAAGCAAGACCAATTACTAAGACATCATCTTTGACGATTCCATCGGAGAGGCGAATTTTTGACATAGCGAGAGCCTAATAGAGAGAGAAGAAGATTTCACATTGCTAGATTGTGCTCATGAAAACCTCGCCCTTGCACGATAAGCACGTGGCACGTGAAGCCAAGCTGGCCGATTTTGGAGGCTGGCTCATGCCTATCGAATATCCAGGAGCGGGAGTACTTGCAGAGCACGCCGCCGTTCGCGAAAGCGTTGGCATTTTCGATGTCTCGCATTTGGGAAAAGCATCCGTTACGGGAGAGGGTGCATTGGAGTTTCTTAATGCTTCTTTTACTAATGATCTAGAACGCATTACAGATGGAATGGCTCAGTACACAATGTTGTGTACACCTGAAGGGGGAGTTATTGATGATTTGATTGTTTATCGCAATAGTGCGCAAGATTTATTTCTTGTACCTAATGCATCCAACACTGCTGCCGTCGTTGATGTATTACAAAAGAGGGCACCGGCTGGAATTGAAATTACTAATCTGCATGAAGAATATGCAGTCATAGCGGTGCAAGGTCCTCTATCGTCACAAGTCCTAACAGCCCTTGGCATCAAATCTGAGATTGATTACATGAGTTTTTCCCACGTCAGTATCGGCGGGAAAGAGCTCATTTTGTGTCGCACTGGTTACACCGGAGAATTCGGTTATGAACTATTACCCCAATGGAATGATGCACCCGCAGTGTGGGATGCACTCGTTGAAATTATTACCCCATTGGGCGGTCAAGTATGTGGACTCGGTGCGCGTGACACACTGCGTACTGAAATGGGTTACCCATTACATGGCCACGAATTAAGTTTAGAGATCTCACCAGTCGAAGCTGGCGCACCGTGGGCTGTGGGTTGGAAAAAAGAGAGTTTTATTGGCAGCGCAGTTTTGCGTGAGCAAAAATTAGCGGGACCCAGCCGTATATTGCATGCGCTCTCATCACTCGATCGTGGAATTCCACGCGCTCATATGTCTGTAAAAAATGCGGCCGGTGAAAATATTGGTGAGGTCACAAGTGGAACTTTCTCACCTACTTTGAAAAAAGGTGTCGCCTTAGCTCTTCTCGATCCTTCGGTATCCGTCGGAGATCAAGTTGTTATTGATGTGCGAGGACGCCAATCTTTAGCACAAGTTGTCAAAGCACCCTTTGTTCCTTCGCACGTGCGATAGCGCTTTCTTTATTTGCAAGAAATTCAATGGGTGTAACAAAAGCGGCCTTGAACTCTGTTCTACGTAATGCGCTAAGAATTGCAGGAGCACTCACGATAACCAACGCGCTAGTAAATATGGCGCGCGGAATATCCCAGGCCATCGATGATGCGAAGTGAAAAATTATAAAGCGATGAAAGTTAGTGGCAATTGATGCACCTGGAACTAATGAGAGTTGGTTTTCCAAACCAAGTGCCCATGGCCAAAACTGTAAATCCATCAGCAATCCAAATAAGAGTGCAGCGCAAACGCTATAAAAAACAAGTATGACGATCTCTTGTTTTCCTCGCAGACGACGAGGAAGTAATCCGGCAAAGAGACCAATCCATGCACCAGCAAATAATTGATAGCCCAGCCATGGACCTAGGCCACCTGTGAGTAAGGCTGAAGTAAAAATTGAAGTAAGACCCAGAATAAATCCAAAGGAGGGGCCAAAGACACGAGCACTCAAAATCAATACAAACCACATCGGTTCTATTCCTACTGCGCCTGCTCCTAAGGGGCGAAGGGCTGCAACAACTGCAGTGAGTACCCCTAGGAGTGCAATGGATTTTGCATCGAGTGAATCATTACTGATTTTCATGACCAGCAAAAAAATGGCTAATACAGTTGCAACCCAAAAAAACATCGTCGTTCTAGGAATAGTTGATGAATGTATAAAGAATGGCCAGAGAAAACCAGCCAAACTTACAAAGCTTGCACATGCCAACACTAAATAAGTTTGTCGATTAAAAATTACGATTGGCGAAGTCTTCATCGTGCTTCCAATGCGCTAACGACATCTTGTACTGTCAACCAGGGTTGAGGCGACATAACCTTTGCGACTTGCGGTGCAAAGGCAGGGGAGGAGAGCAAGACATCAAGAGTTGGCCCATCTGCAACAACATCACCATCGGCCAAGAAAATAACTCGAGAAGCAAGTTCGGCCACAAGTTCAACATCATGGGTTGCCAGGATGACTGTTTTCTTGAGAACGCTGGCATACCGTAGAAGCGTTGCTACCAAATGGTTTTTTGCTTGATAATCCAAACCTCGTGTTGGTTCATCTAAAATAAGAATTCTAGGTTTAGCCGAAAGCACAACACAGAGTGCAAGAGCTAAGCGTTGCCCTTCAGAGAGATCACGAGGATGAGTGTGCGCAGAAATCCCTGGAACTAGTTCATTGAGAAGAGCAAAAGTTGTTCCCTTATCTACCTCATTATCTTTATCTGCTTGAGTGCATTCCATCAGAACACTTTGGCCATAGAGGAGATCACTTGGCTCCTGCGGTATGAAGCCAACACTTTCGCGGCGAGCACTGCCATTGAGTTTTGCTAGGTCATGTCCCTGAACACGCATACTGCCTTTTTCAGCGCTATTGAGTCCAACTATTGAGCGAAGCAGAGTGCTTTTACCCGCTCCATTACGTCCCATCACCGCAATAATTTCGCCTTCATGAAATTGCAGATTGATATCTCGAAGAACAATTTTTTCGCCATATGTGCAGGAGAGATTCTTGCTCTCTACAACACACTCTGCACCATTGGCAGATTCGACAATGCGTGGGCCATACGTTGCATTTCTAATATCTTCACTCAGTCGTCGCATATCGCGAACGCTAAGACCAGCATCTGCTAATCCCAATGCGCGTGCTAAATGCACAATGGGTGGAGCAATATCTGAATCACTCATGATCTGCGATGGCGTTCCCACTCGTGCATTGCCAACACCATCAATATGGACAATACGATCTGCAAATTGACTAACGCGCTCTAATTTATGTTCTGCAATAACAATAGTGAGCCCTAAGTCATTGACCAATCGGTGCAATATTGAGAGAACTTCTTCTGCTGCAATCGGGTCGAGGGCACTTGTTGGTTCATCTAGAACAAGAACTTTTGGATGCATAACTAGTGCACTGCCGATAGCAACACGTTGTTGCTCCCCACCGCTTAGTGTTGCCAGTGATCGATTACGTAATGGGGCAAGACTGAGTAAATCTAAAATCTCTTCCACTCTTTTGCGCATTACATCGGGAGCAATATTGAGTGTTTCCATTCCAAATGCCAGTTCTTCTTCAACCGTATCGGTAACAAAACCGTTGGCAGGATTTTGACCCACAATTCCGATGAGGTGGGCCAGACCACCAGGCTTTACTAATTGAGTTGAAATACCATCGACACTGACATTGCCGGCCAAAATTCCACCAGTGTGGTGTGGAACCAAGCCATTGATAAGGCGCAGCAGTGAAGATTTTCCTGAACCCGTTGGGCCAATGACGAGTACGAGCTCACCTTCATCGATGGTGAGATTGAGATTCTCCAGAACCGTCTTGGTTGAGTTCGGATAAATTAATGAAACATCTGAAAACGTAATCACGAAGTACTCACCATTGTTTTTCTTCGAATCAAAATCAATGGCGCTGCGCAATTGATAAGAAGTGCGTAAGGGTTCAAAAATGAGAGCAGAGCAGTAAGAACTATGAAAGTATCGCTCACATTCCACGATATCGGGCGGTAGCGAGATCGGGTTTTGAGAGATCCGTATCCACGCGAATCCATAGCGGCTGCTAGATCCAGGCAACGGGCCAGGGATTCCTCAAGCAGTGGAATAAGTGTTCTTTTCAATGAAAGTTTTTGTCCTCGTAAATATTGAGCATCCTTAATTCTTGAAATACTTCTTACCATTTGTGGAACAAGAGATGTAGCAATTACTAAAGCCAACCCAAATTGATAAATTGCAAAAGGTAATACACGCAAGAGTCGGTGTGGACTTGTCAACGACGATGCCGCACCGAAAATAATAAGTATTGCGGCAAGAATGACGCCTTCATGAAAAGTTGAGAAGAGTCTCTCTTGCGTTACGGCCCCACCGATTCGAATTCCTGCCATCCATTGCGGAAGTGGAAGTATGGGTAATTTAATCAGCGTCGTACCAGGAATCGGTGTACCGATAAGAACTCCAAAAATGCAGCGGATAGCAATAATCCAAAGTCCGAGCTTAAACGCTGATTCAAAACTTTTACCCCAAGGTGCATCCTCGCGAAAAGTGCGTACTACGAGAAATGCAACACCCACGACGACGATTGAAATCCACGCGTTGTTCAACCGCGTAATTTCAAAAGCTAGAGCGATGGACCAAATCCACCACGTCAATGGGTGCTGCATTCGTTTCATCTATTTATACTGATTTTTTAGGTAAGAGTGCCTTAGGAGTATCTATTTCAGTTCCGCAATCTTTTGCGGGATATCCATTGATTCCGCAGATCATGCCGGAGGCGGTGGCGCGAATTTTTACTGCTGCCGCCAACACATCTGCACCAATTGCATCTGGTGAAACACTCACGCATGTTTTTATCATGGGTGGTAATTTCTCACCTAGTGGTTTCAAAAATGCCGAACCAAAATCAATAACGACTCCGATACGTTTTTTTCCAGCCACTGCTTTTGTCTTTCCGCAAAGATATACAAACGAGGCCTTTACACGTGGCATAGCTGCATTGGGAACACTGTCTCCTGAAAATGTAAATGCCCATCCTTCAACGCTGCCATCGGCCACATTTGTGGTCGGCCCAGTTGTTGCATAGGACCATTTGGATTTTCCAGGAGCGGCTTGGAAGTAGCCCCAGTATTTATACCCTTTATCCGCGGCCTGACTTGCAGGAATAGTGATTACGGATGTCGCTACAAAAGCAGCGACTGTGAGTGCATATAAGAAGTTTCTTTTCATCTTCTGTTGAGCCTCTCAAAATAACGGGAGTCTCACAGGGGCAGACGCACTCTTGGGTGAGCAAATACATCACTTACGTGTGGACTACACCCCGCAAACCTCGGCGGGTGTCTGTCAAAAACAATCATCATCTTTAGGTAATCCGACTTAGCGCACTCTCATTCGAGCGGCCTTACGGTTGCGGGTCAGCGTCGGACTTTCACCGAACTTCCCCTAAAGAGCGATTTATGAAGTTGTTGGGTAAGAAAACCACAGAGCATTGAACTTGGCAACAGGGCGCGCACGCTTTAGAGTCTGGGAGTTCGAACAGACCAATCACGAAGGAGAATCACGTGGAATATCGCCGCCTTGGTAGTACAGGAATGTATGTCTCTGAAATTTCTTATGGAAACTGGATTACTCACGGTTCACAAGTTGAATCTGATGCGGCGATCAAATGTGTCAAGACTGCTTTTGCTGAAGGAATTACCACTTTTGATACTGCAGATGTTTATGCCGGCACTAAAGCCGAGACAGTATTAGGTAAAGCTCTCAAAGGTATTCGTCGTGAGTCATATGAATTATTTACAAAGGCCTACTGGCCAACTGGTGAGGGAAAAAATGATCGTGGTCTCTCACGCAAACACATCATTGAGTCATGTAACGCTTCACTCAAGCGTTTGCAAACAGATCACATTGATTTGTATCAAGCACACCGTTTTGATTTCGAAACTCCATTGGAAGAAACGCTCAGCGCATTTGATGATTTGATTCGCGCAGGAAAAGTTCACTACATCGGATTCTCTGAATGGAATGCAGAGCAGATTGCAAGTGCTCTCAAAATTCAAGATGCACGTGGGTATAACCGCTTTGTTTCTAGCCAGCCACAATATTCAGCACTATGGCGTGTCATTGAGGCAGAAGTTGTGCCTTTGTCACTCAAAGAAGGCATTGGCCAAATTGTTTGGTCGCCAATGGCACAAGGTGTTTTGAGCGGCAAGTATTTGCCAGGCAAGAAGGCACCAGCTGGTTCACGCGCAACAGATAAGAAGAGTGGCGCTGGAATGATTTCTCGTTGGATGCGCGAAGACGTTCTGACTGCAGTTCAAAAACTCAAGCCAATCGCCGATGAAGCCGGAATTACGATGTCACAGATGGCAATTGCTTGGGTACTTCAAAACCCTAATGTTTCAAGTGCGATCATGGGCGCTACAACTCCGAAGCAAGTAAAAGAGAATGTCAAAGCATCCGGAATCAAACTCTCTGCAGACACGATGAAGGCAATTGATAAGGCACTTGGAACTCTTCCAGAGAAGAATCCAAAAGAGAATATCAGCCCGAATCCTCGCGCTTAGTTAGAGGTTCGTATCTCCGACTTTATGCATCGGCTTGGGTGCGCGTAAACGGCGCATCTGAGTCGATCTAAGCCATGCATACATTCCAATACCTTTTGTCACTTCGTTCGGGAATTTTTCTGCTACTAATTTCTTCATTTTGCGAGATAGAAAAAAACCATCGATGACTGCAATAGCAAGGACTGTGTACATCAGGGCAATTGCACCAAGTTGAACTGCTGCAACTGGAATAAGTGTGAGAACCAGTACAACAAAAATAATTGGCAAAAAGTATTCGCCAACACTTCGTCTTGAATCGACATAGTTGCGGATAAATCTTTTTGCCGGACCACGGTCGCGAGCAGGCAGAGCATTTTCATCTCCGCGTAAATATGCAGCGCGTGCGGCTTGGCGTTGTGCAAGTCCAGCAGCTTTTGCGCGCTTCTTATCCTCTTTGCTTACTGCGGGGGCAAGGGATGAAACATTTCGCTTTGATTCTGCCTCTTTGCGCTTTGGCGTTGGGCGACCTTTTTTCTGTGATGAATCCTCTGTATTAGTCATAGCGGTAACTATAGAGCCAGCATTCTTTCCAAAGCCAGTTTCGAGAAATGAGCAATATCTTCGCGCACTTGAATCTGATTTACGATGTGTCCTGCAACGAGTGATTCCATTGCCCAGACCAAGTGCGGCAGATCGATTCGATTCATGGTGGAGCAGTAGCAGACGGCTTTGTCGAGAAAAAAGATCTCTTTTTCGGGATTATTCTTGGCCAGGCGAGTAACGAGATTGAGTTCGGTGCCGATAGCCCACTTACTTCCAGCAGGGGATTGCTCAACGGTGCGAATAATTTTTTCGGTCGATCCAACAACATCAGCGGCTCGCACAACTTCATGCTGACACTCTGGATGCACAAGAACTTGAACGCCAGGTACTCGATTTCGAATCTCATTCACTGATTCCAGGCTAAAGCGTCCATGCACTGAACAATGTCCGCGCCACAAAATTACTTTCGCATCTCTAATTTCTTCAATACTCAAGCCGCCCATTGGTTTCCATGGATTCCAGAGAACGCAATCTTCAAGCGTCAGACCAAGACTGAGAACTGCTGTATTGCGACCTAAATGTTGGTCAGGTAAAAAGAGAATTTTTTCTCCTTGTGTAAATGCCCACTTCATCGTCTTTTCTGCATTCGATGATGTGCAAATTGTTCCACCGTGTTCGCCAGTAAAACTTTTTATTGCAGCAGAGGAATTCATATACGTAACAGGAATAGTTTTCGAAGCAACGCCGATCTCGCTCAGTTGCTTCCAACATTCATTGACTTGATTCTCGGTTGCCATATCCGCCATAGAACAACCAGCTGCTAAGTCAGGAAGAATTACCTTTTGATTTTTCGAAGTCAAAATATCGGCGCTCTCTGCCATGAAATGAACTCCGCAAAAAATGATGTATTCAACACTGTCCTGCGCCGCCGCTGACTGGGCCAATTTGAATGAGTCTCCAGTGATATCTGCAAACTCGATAACTTCTTCTCGTTGGTAATGATGTCCAAGAATGAGGGCTCGATCACCGAGTGCAGCGCGAGCAATCTTTGCGCGAGCAACTAAATCGGGATCACTTTCTGGGGGCAATGCCCCAGTACAGGAGACGCCGCGTTGGCTCAATAAGTCGCTCTCGTGGCCCAGAAGTAATAAGTCGCTCAATGCCATGGCGCTATTCTCTCTTAGAACCAGTGTTTATGTCGCCTCGACAAGGCATAGCAGGTAGGATTGCCACACGCACAAGGGAGAGAAAATGACTACTGAGACAACAAATATCACCACTGGAATTGCATTGACTGATGTTGCAGCGGCAAAGGTAGCTGCGCTATTAGCTCAAGAAGGTCGCGATGATCTCAATCTGCGCGTTGCAGTTCAACCAGGTGGTTGCTCAGGTCTTCGCTACCAACTCTATTTTGATGACCGCAATATGGATGGCGATGTTGTTCGCGAATTCGGCGCAGTCAAAGTTATTACAGACAAGATGAGTGATCCATATCTTTCTGGTGCCACAATCGATTTCGTTGACACAATTGAGAAGCAAGGTTTCACCATTGATAATCCCAATGCACAAGGTTCTTGTGCTTGCGGCGATTCATTCAACTAATTTTTACTGCGTTACACCCTAGTATCGCCTCATGAAAATAGGCGTTGCAGGATCTGTAGGCATGGACCATCTCATGACCTACTCAGGAAAATTCACAGATTCCCTTGTTGAAGGTTCCTTGGAAAAAGTTTCGCTCTCCTTTCTCGTTGATAGCCTCAACGTTCGCCGTGGTGGATGCGCGGCCAACATTGTTTTTGGAATGGGTGTGCTTGGACTCAACCCAATTCTTGTTGCGGCAGTTGGAGTTGATTGGGCTGATTACGATGCCTGGCTTACACGACATGGCGTTAACACCGAACATGTTTGGAAATCACAATCGCTCTACACCTCACGCTTTATGGTGACAACGGATACCGAACTCAATCAAATCGCATCATTTTTCCCTGGCGCAATGAGTGAAGCGCGCAATATTGAATTAGCACCAATCATGGATAGTGCTGGGCGCTTTGACCTCGTTGTTATTTCACCCGATGATCCAGAGGCAATGCTTCGACATTCTGAGGTTTGCCGCCAACAGGGCATCGCATTTGCCGCAGACCCATCACAACAAATGGCGCGCATGAGTGGTGATGAAATCAAATTGCTCATCGATGGCGCTACCTACTTATTTCTCAATGAGTATGAATTAGCACTTGCGATGCAAAAAACTGGTTGGAGTGATGCAGAGATTCTCTCTCGTGTGAAATATCGCATTGTCACTCACGGTTCTAAGGGTGC
>CANFXM010000027.1 GCA_947451045.1 Actinomycetota bacterium
AGGTAAAAAATATTTTCTCAATACTTTTTCTTTTTCATCCCAAAAAGGTAATGATTTACCAGGTGTGAATAGCCCCGATGGTTCCTGGGATATCTCAGAGTTCTATCGCATGGTGCCAGAGTTGCACGCAGGAAAATAGAAAATATCAATACAAGTAGAGAACTAAGGTAACTCTCAACTACTTAGTTTTTCCTCTTTCGAATTGCACCGGCCATTCAATACTTACTCCCAATTCTTGCGCAGCATGTAATGGCCATCGAGGATTGCGAATCATCTCTCGCGCCATAAAGACTGCATCAGCCTCTTCGGTTTCAATAATGTGTTGTGCTTGCGCAGGGGTGGTAATCAAACCGACGGCACTCGTTGGAATTCCCGCTTCATGCTTTATCGCATTAGCAAAAGGAACCTGGAATCCAGGGCCCACTGTGATTTTCTGTTCGTGAATATTTCCTGCAGAGGATGTATCAATGAGATCAACACCAAGTTCTTTTAGCTGCTTTGCTAATTCGATGGAATCAATAATGTTCCAACCGCCATCTTCAATCCAATCACTTGCTGATAGGCGAACAAAAAGTGGCATGGAATCAGGGATTGCCGTACGAACCGCTTGCACGGTTTCGAGTAAAAATTTGATTCGGTTCTCAAATGAGCCACCGTATTCATCGGTGCGCACATTGGTAAGCGGAGAGTAGAACTGATGAAATAAGTAACCATGAGCCGCATGAATTTCAACCAGATCAAATCCAGCTTTTACTGCGCGCTTTGCAGCGGCTACAAAACTTTGCATCAATTCATGAATTTGCTCAATGCTCAATGCTCGAGGCGCTGGCATCGCGTTGTATGCAATAGGGGATGCAGAAACGGTTTGCCAACCACCCTCTGCAGTAGTTGCAATCGGATGATCATCAGTTGGAAGAGTTGTAGAACCTTTACGACCGGCGTGAGCTAATTGAATTCCCACTTTTACATTTTGAGTATGTGCGAATTCGATAATGGGCGTGAATGCATTTACTTTCTCGTCGCTCTCAAGTGATACGCATCCAACTGAAATACGACCTTCAGGAACAACTCCTGAAGCTTCAACCATAATCAATCCGGGCCGACCTGTGGCAAAGGCAGTGAGGTGAGCATGGTGCCACGTACCTATAAGTCCATCCTTGGATGAGTATTGGCACATAGGCGATACCCACACGCGATTCTGGAAAGTCACGCCGCGCAAAGTAAGTGGATCAAAAAGGTTTGTCATGCCTAAATTTTAGTACCTTTATTCACACTCGAATTACACGAACTATTTCTTCTTATAACCAGTGGGACATGTTGGAGTAATAGAGCTCACTTTTTTGATCACTTTGCCCTTTGCGCAAGTAATTGTTTTTACCGCTTTGGAAACGATCACTTTTGCAGGCGCTTCTGGGACTTTGGCTACTGTCGTAGGTTCTTGCATCAGTTTCACCCGAATTGTTGGTGATGAGAATGTGAAGTTTTCCGCTTGCAATTTAATAAAGCCATTCTTTTCGCTTACCAAAGTAGTGGCAATTTGGTTTGAATTATCCGCAGAAACTACTTCGACCTTTGCCTCTATGGGCGCTTTAGAAAAACCGTAGTAGCAGCGAGCAGTCTCGGATTTCACAATATAGGTATAGCGACCTCTAAAAAGGGAGCCATCGACATTTGTATGAATTCCAGCAACTCGATAATTCAAAGTTCCATCAGCAAATGTTGGTGGTCCTTTATCATAAATCGAAGCATTGGTTACAACTAATCCTTGCAGATGACTTTTATCAGATGAACAGGCATTATTTCCAATATATGTAGATGCACCAAAGTTCCAAAAAATAGAATTTGTAAGCCTCATTATGTTGCGACCGTTATTGCTTGCCGGGGGCGTAAATGCCTTTAATTCTTTTTCAAAACCTGAAAAAAGTTTGAGTTTGTCATAATTTACTGAATATAACCTTGTAGTAGGAGCCGACAGAAAATCAGGATATGTCCTCGATGTTGTTCCATCGTCATTCCAAGAACCATTTCCAGGAAGTGAACCAGACTCTGTTACGCCCATGGTGAATAAATCCTTGAGATATTTCTCAAGTACTGAATCATTTGCAATTTGGCTCTTGGGAACTGATGCTTGTAATTCAGGAACGAGGGTTACATCACCCTCAATTCGAATTTTATTATTGGCATCATCTAGCGGATCAACTGAAAAGTCGGCGTTCTGCATGCGACCAAAAATCCAGCCGGTCAAGTTCTTGTCTAAGCGAAGTGTCAGTGCAATTCTTTCATCGCCATTAAAATTTGTTGATTTTGCGCATTCATTTCCTGGGAGACTAAATTCTTGACAGTAACCAGCGCCTAATGAAACTGGATAGACCGAACCCTTGAAATCAGATAAGCGCACCGTGCAGGCCCCGGGTGCTCGATTTGTTGGACATGTGGCTATGTAGCGAAGAAGAACGTGGACACCATACGTTTTCGGATTTCCATTTGCATCCAACTCAGGACTCTTCCATACGGATAAGCCACCACCACCTGGGATTCGTGTCTGCACTCCAGTAGTTCCATTATTGAAAATATATGGGGAAATTTTTGGTGTAGCGCTTTCTTTATAAAAAGTGAGGGGCTTCAAAGTTTTATCAGACCCACTTGCCTCAACTCCTGCAATGCACGAGCGATCAGCATCAGATGTGCATGGCGGCAAAATTAGATCAGCAAAAAGATTGTCGTAATTAGTACACGATGGATCATCCCAACCCACGCACGTCAGTTGTTTCCATTTACTTTGCTCGGCAAACCCTAAATGATCTTGCCCATAAATGGATGAGGAAGTCCATAACCCAAAGTCGTCGGCTGCAAATTCTGTTATTACTTGTGGCTCAGCGGCATTGGCACTTTCCACGAATGAGAGCGTCGGTAATGCCGATGTCACAAATATTGCAATCGCGAAAACGCCTAATCTAAAGAGTCTTCGAGATTGTTGCATGCTGCCAATTTACTAGGGTAATCAATTTTTGTGAAGCGTAGTACGCTGGAAATATGGGTAGAAAGTTAATTGCAGTCGCTTTGATAGTCCTAGTGGCATTTCAAGGTGCGCAATTTTCGGCAGCCGCGAGCAATAAATTTTTAGATGCTCAAGCAAAGGTTCACTATCAAATATTTCAACCCGCCTCGACCGGAGATCTCATTCTTCGACTCTTTGAACTACAAAGTTGTGGCCCAACAAATGAGAAGTCACTTGTTGCAATTTATGGCGAAGCGCGCTCTATTCAAATCTTACAAACAGATGCTAAAGATAAGTGCTCAAATCCGGGTCTTGGCGTCAAAGTCGCAACTGCCACAATAAATGGGAGTAAGGCTACGATTGTTGCTTTCTGCGATCCCGCAAATAAGACCCAATGGAAGAATTGCAAGACAAGCGATATTCATAACTACGGGGGCTATGCAATGTGGAAAGTTCCTGCAACGAAATCTTTGCATGGCAGCGAGATTGAAGTCCTAGTTTCAGGGCTCACCTATAGCGACCTCTTGAAAATTGCCAGGGGGATGAAGGCCGTTTCAAAGCAGGCGTAGTTCTAGAAGTTGTCAGTCATGCGGACTACTTTTCTATCATGATTGAAACCTTTGCCCTAACCGCGCTCATATTTCTCATATTCAATCGAAAGAAGAAAGAGCGTCGCCCTCGCACTATCGATGGTGAGTATCAACAACTAATCAAAAGTGTTCATGAGAACAGCGCACTTGCCCAGGAGATAAAGAATTATTTACTCTGGATTATCGCAAGCAATAATGATGACGGGCAAAAATTTTCAGAGGAACAATTAGATAGAGCGCGCCAGATTATTGAAAAGGGTGGCCCCAGTGCCTTTTATTGGATGAGCGATATCGCAGCACAAATGGCTCTACTTGTTGCAGCCCAAATCAATGGCATACCAACAAATGTAAATGTAGAGCTAGGCCACAGTGCTACAGCCGAAGATGTAGTGCGAATAGTCGTCCAGGGATAACTCGGTCATTTATATACATACTCGTACGAGACCTCTACGCTGGGCGCATGAACACTTTTCCGCTTTATTGAGTGCAGTTTCGATTATCGCCATCGCGGTCCTACTGATTCGCAGAAATCCGAATAAGAATTCGCTACAACCTAATCAAATTGATTTTTTTGCTAAAGCTGCAGCAAGTGTGGAAGCGGATCAAAAATTGTCGAAAGCGACAAAGGCATCAGCAAATCGTCAAGTTGTAAATGTCGATGAAGTCCAAGAGGACCCGCAATCAAATGGGATTGATTACAACTACTATGTTGTCGGCGAGAGTTTTCAGCGCGATCATTTATTAGCGCTAGTGAGAAGCCATAAAGCCTTTGCCACCGGTGAGATCAATACAACGGCAACTCTTGAAATGGAACCTACTAACGAATTCGATTCCAACGCAGTCAAGGTTGTAATAGAAGGTACACAAGTTGGCTATATTGCAAAGTTTGATTCGCCAAAAGTGACTCAAATGATCAAGAAGAGCGGTAAGTCACCATATGAAGTGCCTGCACAAATTGGGTTTGACCCTGATTCACCGCAACCACTTATTGGGGTGAGGATTGTGCTGACGGTAGAATAAGTTTTGGCTCCTCTATATGAATGCGCTTTTCAATCGCGTGTAATTCATTGAGGACTTCAGTAAAACCAGATTCATGTACCGATGTTGCAGAACCTAGAAAGCGATTGAATTCACGCCCCACTTTTGGATCAAAACGCACGCCTGAAGTTTTTTGACGATTAGAAACATTGAGAAAATAATCAGATTGATCCGGTGTTGTCGCAAGATTGAGAATCTTGTCAAAATCCCATTCCTGAGTCTTTATTGCCCCAGTAAAAATTAGTCGATGCGTAGTGAGCATGACAACGCCTTCATCTTTATCCATTTGCAATTCAATTCCTGGCACAGCTGTGCCATGCATAGCACCCACGCGATAACGAATTCCAGCCACTACCGGGATACTCAAACCACTTGATCCGCCAACGTATTTTGTCGGAGTTCGCCCGACTTCGTGAAAAACCCCTGTGCTCGTCCACAAAGTATTTTCACCTGGCTTTTGCATCAATGAATTAGGAACCGAATCTTCACCGTTAGATGCTGCTGTAAATACGGTTAATAACTTTGTGAGTATTTCAACATCTTCAGTCCATACCGCGTGCAGATGGTTGAAATCGCGCGTTGCCGCTTTATCTAGTCGCTTAGTTTTCAGATCTGCAAAATAACCCATGGAGCGAGGGTAGTTCAGGGCGCTGACATTAGGGAAGCATTAGGAAGAAGACCGAGGCATACATAGATCGCCGTGTGGATCTGATCGCCCTCATTACCTCTTCTTGAAGCCAATGGGGCATTGTGCATTGATTCCCGCAACCTTCTTGATGGATTTGCCCTTATGGCACACGATGACAGTTTTTTAGAGAAAATCAGTCAGTTCTACGAACATGATGACATAGGAGCTAAATTTTTGGATAGGGAGCTCTAAATCTGACCTAGTGCTAATCCTGCAAGTACTTCCTGGGCACGCATTTTGAGTTCTGGTAAATCTTTAAGGCGATTGAGCCCAAATACTTGTTGGCTCATTCGGTGGTTTTTTATAAATGTTTCTTTATGTCGATCAAGAAAATCCCAATACAACGTTGTAAATGGGCAAGCATTTTCTCCCGCACGAGCCTTTGGGTCATAAACACAACCCTTGCAGTAGTTAGACATTCGTGAAATATAAGCACCACCTGCGGCATATGGCTTGGTCATCATGAGTCCGCCATCGGCATGTACTCCCATTCCAATAACGTTGGGAACCATTACCCATTCACTTGCATCGATAAATTCTTCACGCATCCAGTCTAAAAATTCTTGTGGATTAGTACCCGTAATCAGAGCGAGGTTTGAAAGCAACATCAAGCGAGGGATGTGATGAACCCAGCCTCGCTCATTGATATCAGTCACCGTTTCTTTCATACAGTTCATCGAAGTTTTATCGGGGTCAATAAATAATGGCAATAATGTGCGATTCGCATTGAGCTGGTTATTTTCGCGATAGTCAGGGCCAAGAAACCAATACATTCCATTGACGTATTCGCGCCAACCAATGATCTGTCGTACAAAACCTTCCGCCGATTCAATGGGAATAGAACCAGTTTGAAACGCTTTCATCGCAGCATCTATTACTTCACTCGCATGGAGTAGCCCATTATTTAAATATGGTGAAAGTAATGAATGGTGAAGTGCCCAGTTATCACTGGTCATCGCATCTTCTAGCGGGCCAAAGTCGGCAAAATGATTATCAAAAAAGTTCTTCATCTGAGCCAATGCACCCTTGCGAGTAGTAGCCCAGGTAGTTGTCGATGTGTGTCCTAACTCCGCGGCAACTTGCTTATCGATCTCGTCTCGCGAATGCTCTAAGTAAGGCGGACCTTCATATTTCTTTGGGGGAGGCAAGCGATTCTCTTTATCAAAATTCCACGCCCCACCCATTGGCTCTTTACCATCCATCAAAATACCGAGTCGAACTCTTTGTTTCCTGTAAAAACTTTCCATCAGATAATTCTTTTGTTCACTAGCCCAGGATTGAAAGAGGGGACGTGGAGTGAGGAAGAAATCATTATCAATAAAGCTAACACCATAATTCTTGAGCGCTTCATATTGCCTAAAGGAAGATGGCTCAGCGCAGAAGATAGGAATTATGGGATATTTCTTCTCAATAATCTTGAGGCCATCAATTGTTGTTGCCGCTTTTACATATTCCACAGTAAAGCCTTCTTCTTCAAGTGATCGCGCAAAGTGACGCGCACTTGAAATCAGAAAGAAAAGACGTTCTTTATGCCAATTGCGCCCAGTAGTCATACGCGCACTTTCAACCAATGCGATGAGATCGGCTTGTGGATTAGCACCTTTGAGTGCGCCAAACTTTCGATGCAGATGATCAAAGGGAATATAAATAATGCGCTTCATTTGTTGCCTCGACAACGTCCGCTGCAATATTTCACTTCGTTCCAGTTCTTAGCCCACTTCTTTCGCCACTCAAATTCAAGGCCACAGCGCACGCAGATCTTCGGCGCGAATCCATTCTTATCTTTGGCTATGCGTGGCATAGCGCAGAGAATACTGTTGAAATATCTCGATTCTCGAAAATCCTCTTTAGGCGCTAGAATTGTGATGTTGTTATCGGGGTCGATGTAATTTCGAACCGGCGGTTATAGTCCGCGACCCGCACATATCCAATGGGCGGTTGACTCAGTGAAACTCTGAGACCGACGGTTAAAGTCCGGATGAGAGATAACAGCGGAATCGGTGCACCTTGTTTATCGATGACGCGTACGCGCATCTGTACTCGCTCAGCCTTTCTGGCTTAGGCGTGAGTACTCCCAACCCAAATGTTTCTGCAGCTATTTACTCTGCCGATGGAAATTTAATCGCATCTGGTTTTCATAATCGAAAAATTTCACCTGATCATGCAGAAGTAATCGCACTCAAGGCTGCGCAATCCTTAGCGCGCGGAGCAACAATGGTTGTCTCACTTGAACCATGTGCGCACACTGGAACAACTGGCCCATGTACTCAAGCAATTATTGATGCAGGAATCGCAAAAGTTATTTTCGCAATCAATGATCCCAACCCTGTAGCAGCCGGGGGAGCGAAGGCACTTCACGCTGCAGGAATCGAAGTCGAATACATTCATTCTGCCGAACTCGAATTCGTGCAACGTGCCTGGCTACATAAAGTCGCAACCAAAAAGCCACTTATGATTTGGAAAGTTGCCACCACGCTCGATGGAAAAGTTGCGGCTAGTGATGCGACATCGCAGTGGATCACAGGTGAAAGATCTCGCGAGGACGTTCAGTTGCTGCGAGCACAATCTGATGCGCTATTGATTGGAACAAATACTGCAATTGTTGATAACCCACATTTGATTCCTCGCGGCCATAGCGCCAGACCGGTTCGAATAATTTGTGGCGAGCAAGAAGTACCCGCCACGAACAAAATCTTTGATAACGAAGCTCGCACACTTCTTGTGAAGAACATATCAATTCCTGATCTGATAACAATGCTGACTCATGAAGGATTTAATCAAGTATTAGTTGAAGCGGGGCCCACATTTGGTTCTGCCCTTTTGGCATCTGGAAATATCGATGAACTCATTATGTATCAGGCCCCAAAATTACTTGGCGCTGGTAAAGATTTCGTAAGCAATCTAGGAATCTCAACACTAGCTGATCACATTGATTTAGAACTCCTCTCTATTGAACGCTTCGATGGCGACATCAAATCTCACTACCGTGTGAAGGGAAAGTAAATGTTTACTGGACTCATTACCGAACTCGGAGTTGTCACTGCAATTGAGCGAGGCGAAAGCTCGGCCATCTTCACAATTCGCGCACCAGAATCGGTTGCTGGCCTATCACTAGGCGACTCCATCGCAGTCAACGGCACTTGCCTGACCGCAACATCTATTACGCCAGATTCATTTACCGCCGATGTCATGGTGCAAACGTTGTCACTTACATCCCTTGCACAATTAGAAGTTGGTTCACCGCTAAATCTTGAACTCGCAGCGAAAATGGATATGCGCATGGGCGGCCATATCGTTCAGGGACATGTAGATGGCACGGGAAGCGTTGTGCAATTACTTCCTGGTGAAAAATGGGCGCAATTCGATATCAAGGCCCCGAGCCACCTTATGAAATACGTTGTTGCACAAGGCTCGATCACACTCGATGGCGTCTCACTCACTGTTGGTTCACTCGATGATGCAACGCAGATAATTACTGTTTGGCTTATTCCTGAAACTCTTACGAAAACTAATTTGTCCCATAAGAAGCCAGGAGATCTCGTCAATATCGAAGTTGATATTCTCGCAAAATATGTTGAACGCCTTATCTCAAAGGGGGCAATCAATGGAAACTAATTTCCAGGATGCACTTGAGCGCTTCGGGCGCGGTGAAATGGTTATCGTCGTCGATGATCATGATCGCGAAAATGAAGGTGACATCATCATGTTGGCAGAGCATGCAACGGCTGAAAAGACTGCCTTTATGGTTCGCCACACCACTGGCATATTGTGCGTTGCAATTACTGCCCAGCGCGCTCATGAACTTCGACTCCCATACATGGTTGAAAATAATCAGGATGCACGCAAGACCGCCTTTACTGTTTCAGTAGATCTTGCCGAAGGAATCTCCACGGGTGTGAGCGCAATCGAGCGAACTGCAACTATTCGCGCACTGGCACTATCTTCTGCAAAGCCAACTGATTTCATTCGCCCGGGACATATTTATCCACTCATCGCCCATAGCGATGGACTTGCAGCCCGTAGCGGTCACACAGAAGCAGGAATAGCACTGGCAGAGTTGACCGGAAAGTATCCAGCGGCTCTACTCTCTGAAATTGTTGCCGAAGATGGATCGATGGCGCGCGGAGCAGTCCTAAATACATTTGCGAAAGAATTCAATATTCCAATTATTTCCATTGCGCAAATAAAGCAATACCAAGCAACGCTTTCAGCAGCCCCTAAAACAACTAGCTATCCACGCCACGATTTCGAATGGGTAGATGTACAACTTGAAAATGGAATCTGGAGCCTTGCCACATATCCTTCGCTCAAGCACCGTGAGCAAGTAGTGATGCGCTTTGGTCATTCTAATAAAGTTCCATTAGTGCGCATGCACTCAGAATGTTTTACAGGCGATGTCATTGGTTCGCAGCGCTGTGATTGCGGCCAGCAACTTCAAAAATCAATTGCAGCCATTGAAGAATACGGTTATGGCTACATTCTCTATCTTCGCGATCACGAAGGACGCGGTATCGGCCTGACTGAAAAACTCAAGGCCTACACCCTACAAAATCAAGGACTCGACACCGTCGATGCCAACTTAGAACTAGGCCACCAAGTTGATTCGCGCGATTGGTCAGAAGCAATTTCAATTCTGAAAAATCTCAACCTCAAAGCTATACAGCTACTGACCAATAATCCTGAAAAAGTTGCAGCAGTTTCCTCAAGTGGTATCGCATGCGAACAAGTTTCTATTGAGATAATTACAAATAGTTTCAATGAAAAATATTTGGCAACAAAGGCAGATCGCCTTGGGCATATCGCTTCACATGTAATCGGAGGAAAGTAATGGCCGGGCACTCACCAGATATCTCAATCCCACAACTACCAAAGGCAAAAGTTGCCATTATTTCTTCATCTTGGCACTTAGATATTTGTAACGATCTCATCGCCGGTGCTACACGTGCGCTAGAGGCAGCCCACGTAGAAAAGTTTGACGTCATTTTCGTTCCAGGGTCTTTTGAAATTCCTCTTACCGCCCAGAAAGCTTTCGAAAAAGGCTACGACGCAGTTGTAGCACTTGGCCTCGTGCTCAAAGGTGAAACTCCACATTTTGACTATGTGTGCCAGGGAATTACGCAAGGCGTGATCGATGTCCAACTCAAATTCTCAAAACCAATTGGTTATGGCGTCTTGATGTGTAATGACATTGAGCAAGCCATTGCGCGATCTGGCCGACCTGGAAGTAAAGAAGATAAGGGCTATGACAGCGCTGTTGCAGCTCTGAAACTCATTGATTTATAAATTTAACCCTCAATACACCCATGAATGAACTGCAGTTATCTACGAGGGCAAAGCCAGTCACCGAGACATTGTACTTACAACGCTATGCAGCAAGCTGAGTATCGGCATTCACAATAACGGCTGACTCGACGCCGAGAGTTGATCCATCTAGGGAGAGTGTGTAGGTCAGATTGGTTAGACCACTGTTACTTTTTACTCCCACTTCCTCAGTGAATTTATTATCTGTAAAAGTACAGGAATTGAACTCATAGCCCTGATTCTCGATGAGCATTACGTATTGCGTAGCAATGACAAAAATAAACTGATCTAAAGTCACCCCAGATCTAAAGGTCGGTGATGCGAATGAATAGGCAGAAGCCCATTGTTTCTTTGCGATGGCATCGATTTGCCCAGAAATATGCCCTTGAACTAATTTTTCTTGTTGATTAGTACACGAACCATCGGATAACTCTTTAACTGTGGCCTTGTGTGAACAACTACTTAGCAATAATGCCATGACAGAGACCGCAATTAAACGCTTCATTCATTGATTCTAACAAATGCCTCACCAGTTGTTGCGATAAACGCGGTGGCACAAGAAGAGCCTTGGCCCTACCACTCTTTAGATTGTGATGACGGCCCTAATAAGCTTGCTAATGCACTTTATTTTTCAATCTCGGAGTACCCTAAAAACATGACTAAGAGACAAGAATTTCGCGTACTGGAAACACATAAGGATTTCGAGGTTCGCGAATACGAACCCTGCGTAATTGCAGAAGTGAAAGTTTCAGCTAAATATTCCACTGCATCGAGTTCAGCATTTGGTTCTCTCTTTCGATACATCTCAAAAGGAAATGCAGCAGGACAAAAAATTGCAATGACCGCGCCAGTTATTGCGACGCAACGAGAGACAAAGATCAATTCTGACGAATGGTATGTCTCCTTTGTAATGCCATCGGGCAGCACCTTTGGCCACTTGCCACACCCCAATGACCCACAAGTTATTTTGCGAGAACTAGATACCGAAACCTGCATCGCTACTTCATTTCGCGGTACTGCTACCGCCGAGCTCTCTCAGAAAAAGGTAAGTGAACTTCGCGCCGCTGCAGCAAAATCAAATATTGCGCTCTCCGATGAAACAAGAATCTGTCGCTTTGATCCACCGTTCAAGCCCGGCTTTTTGCAATACAACGAGATTGTTATTCCAGTATTTCTGGGAGAAAAATAAAGCTACTTTAGGTACCTATTTGAGCATCAATAATGCATAGTGCAATGCAATAGAAATAGTGAGTCAGTATTGAGCTCACAGTCCACTTAGGCTCAAAGTCTTTGTGTAGTCATTGATTCGTGTGATGAAACTTCAGATTCAAACAGAAAGCCCCGCAGATTTCTCTGGCGGGGCTTTCAACTGTAACTCTTGTATATAGAACAACGCATTGACTACGTTTCTGAAGAATAGCACTAAAGATATCCACACGGTTTATGAATAGCAGATATTGGTATTCGATTTGAAACTAAGTTCCACCTTGCGTACCGCTGTAGCTCAGCGGATAGAGCAACGTATTGACTACATGTTAGGTCGCGAGTTCGAATCTCGCCAGCGGTACTCACACAAGATGGCTCTTGGATTAGTCACCAAGGGCCATTTTGCAATTAATAAAGCTACTTCTCGCCAGCCTCGATCGCAGCCGCTAGCGCTTGCAAAAATGGAACATCACTTTCACTCGGATAGCCGTCAACAAATTTGCGCTTACGACTCAAATAAAAAAGCGTTCCCTTGAGTTGGTCAACATCTGTCGGAAAAGTTTTGTCTTCATACCACTGTTCCTCAATTGCATTAGCGATAGGCGTCAAATCTTCACCCAAAACTTTGTAACCGTTGAAATTCTTGAGTATCTTAAAAGCTGCAACGCCATCAGGATGCGGTGCAATGTAGGGCATCTGAAATATCGCGGGCCGTACACCAGCAACTACATCTGCGCGACGAGGAAGTATCTTGCGCATCGCAGGAATGGGCTCACCCCACTCAACAAACTCACTTCCATCGGCAAGTACTGCTTCACCGCGTTCCATATGCACCAGCCCTACAACTTTGTCGCCCAATTTTTGATCAGGCATAGTGAGTGCATACAGATGCGCAGTCCAATCAGAGCCACGGTATGGTCCATCAAAATCCATCCACACGTTCGGGATATTTACTTGCTCAAGTAATCCTCCCGCTGGCCCAGCACCGTATGTGCTATCAACCCAGCAACATTGTGCTTTTCCTAAACCCTTTGATCCACTGCGCACCCAATATGCAATTCGCTTACATGTCCTAATCAATTCCTGATTTCGCACAGCTGCACTCTCATCGATAGCAATACCGAGTTCGTTGAGAATATAAAGCGCCGCCTCTCCTGAACCCTTGAGCGCTGCACGTTCCCAAATCCCACTGACAGTGACTTCGCCAGATCCTGCAGCAGATGTTCCATTGCGGTTGAGCATCAGTACAACTTCTTGCTCATATGTCACAAGTGATAAGCAGTCGTACTGCCCACCACCCGGATGCAGATCGGCCAAGACGACATCTGCGGCAATAATCCCTAGAACTGCGGCCATCATTTCCCACGAGAGATACTCAATCTCATTAGGAGTCAGTTCATTATTGGCCATGTAGTAATTATTGCAGTGAGCACTGACATCTAAAAGGGGTCATGTCAGCCCCCACTGTTATAGTCAATCCACGTAGAAATGGAGAAGCTATGTGGATTTTTACTACCGAAGGTTTCATCAGCGCCGTCTATAAGCACGACGCAGTTCAAGTTCGAGCACGCGATCGCAAATCACTTGAAGACCTAGCCACTCATTGCGCTAGCGAAATCAAGCACACCCCCGTTGCCGACTATCCCTATCGCCTTGAAACAGATCGTGATCACCTAGCCACGTGGCTAACTAAGCAAGCCCAACTCATGGATTACAGCAATTTCAAAACAGAAGTAGAAGTCGTAAGAGGCTTCAAATTTGTCGCACCATTACATAAGGTATGGGATGTCATGCACGATGTTGAAGATTCGAATGCGAGAGTTCGATGAATTACGATTCCATAGATCATCATCAAGTCGCTGCGCTTATGAAGCAAGCATTTGCACAAGTAGACCCGCAATCTTTGGCATATCTCTATGCCACCGGAAAAAGCGAACTTTACGCCCGCGATTTATTATCGTCATACATAAATAGATTGCCAGACCTTCCTAAAAACTATTTCGTTGGCCGCGAATGGAGGCTCCATGACATGACAATAAACAATGGCTCTAATCCCGTTCTGATAGTTGAAGGAAAATCGAATACGCACTACGACGCCGCAAATAGAAACAGGCTCTTGAAAAATAAGACTAATATGCGAAAGTCCGCAAAGGAGGACATCAAGAAATCAAGAGAGACACTTCGAGCTATCTATGGTAAAAAAGATGCAGACCCAATAGTGATCACCAATCTACTTTTCGGAATAGACCTCGACCCCGCCTATGATCTAAAACTTTACGAAATTGGTTACGCGACAGAATTTCGTAAGGCAATCAAAAAGCACGGTGGCTTCAATCAGATGGTTGAGGTGGCGCGCGCAGGCGTCAAAGACATGCTCTCTGAATTCGGCGAAGTCGCGTATACCCCAATCGATTGTGGCACATATAGAGGTATGAATGTGGTTATCGATTTCTTTGCTGTGAAGGTCAAGCAGTAGTTTTTCGTTCTGGCAAAAAGGTTATAGAAGTAAGCTAATTCTTAGTAATTTCTCCTCTAACCACATAATTTTTCCATTTATCTGTAATTTCTAAGTTGCTCTCAAGTGAATTTTGGATACTTCGAATGTCTTGTTCTCTCGAATCTACATAGTTCTCAACCCAGCTCATCATCTGATTCACCAAAATTGCGTCTAGGTGTTGACTCTTGCTAGATACAACCTCGGTTAATAGTTTGTCCAAGAAATCACCTTCGCTTCGTAATGGAATTGCAAAGACAATCGCTTTGTCGGAACCTTTAACCGAAAGGGTTATTTGGCACCCATATGGAAAAGGATTATGTGCACCGTTTGAAACCCAATCCACAATATCCTTATATTCGATCGACTTAGAATATTTATTTCCTACGAAAGCGATCATGTCCTGCCTAATCAGAATTCGCCCAATATCAATTGGTTGAAGTGACTCTGGTGCAGGCGGAGTAATAGTTGTGCTGCGCATAGTTCCACTGAAGGAGCCTGAAGTCGCAGTGATACCTACGTGTTTGCCGGATATCCCAATTGATCCCGAGCGAGTCTTACCCGACATCGTACCTTTAGTTTCGGCGACGACAGTTCCTGCTCTGACTTCTCGGAGTTCAACTGTATCGAAAGTTAGCAACAATTGGTTTTGTAAATCTTTGGATGAAGCATTCTTGATTGTCTCTAGATCACCTTTAAAACTTGCCTGTGAATGTTTGATATTTCCCAATAATTTGTTGAATTGTTCAATTGCAAATTTTTCATTTTTCTTACCTTGTGGAACTCTTTTCGTAATAAATAGAACGAGCAATGGGCCAAAAATATTCAAACAAAATCCAATTACGGCACCAACGCCCCAACTTTTTCCAGCATTTTTCATCATTCGTGCTGAAAAATAAATGGACGCAATTTCAGCAATTAAAGGAAAAAGACTATTCATGCGGGAAGAATATCTTCACATTTCTTATTTTTCCATTGATTTGGAATAACTTTAAGCGAGAATCTTTTCTTATACAGACTTTTTCCATCCCACAGAGTCCCTTCTGGTGTCGAGCGAAAGGTGTATCTTCCGAAGCTGGCTGCTTTCACCCCTGAAATTCACGCCCCCCATGTCAGCCCCACGCCATACCTTTGCCCCATGGGGATAAATTTCAAGGAGAGTCGCGCAAGCCTTCAATCGGCTAACTCAATCGCGCAAGATTTAGAACGCATACTCAAAGAACAAGAAACTCTGATCAGTGGCACCAAAGCCGCAGCCTCGCACGCAAAAGAATCGCAAGTCCTGCTTGAACTCGCAAAACTTCCCATTGATCGCCTCAAAGATGCCACGGAAGAAACTGTGCGTATCGAAACTCTGCGCAAGTACGGATTTGCAAATGTTGCATCCATCTATAACTCTTCCGCCATTCAACTCGAGCGAATCCCCGGCATCACACTCACCGCCGCGCAATCCCTCAAGGCGCTCGCAGATCAGATGTATCAAGCAGTTGCGCAATCAATCTCATACGGAATCGACATCGCCGACCTAACAAGTGCCGACAACGACCTCATTGCAAACCTACAAGGCTTAGATCAACTGCGCGCCGCAACAAAAAATTCCACAAGCAAAATGCAACCGATCGCCCAAGCAATTCGTAACTCTTTGCCCGAAACTAAACCACTCACCTCTCGCCTGCGCTGGATCATCACCCCATCAGAGAAAAAAGAACGCGCCCTCAACGCATTACAACAAATCACTTTATTAGTTGGTGACCCCGCAACAATCGCCCTTGTTGCATCCGCCCGCTATGGCATGAACGCATTAGAGAAACGAAATCCCCAACCTGTAGAAGAATTCAAGAAACGTTCCAGTGATTTCTACGCAATCTTGGAAGAAGTCACAAACACTCGCCCCAACGCCGCAGCTAATCGCCACTTCAATCAAGAACTCCTCGACAAAATTCAAGCCCAAGAACTCGATGTCTCATCAATCAAAGCAACACTTCGCCAGTATCAAACATTTGGCGGAAAGTTCGCACTAACTCAAGGTCGCGTAATCATCGGCGATGAAATGGGCCTGGGTAAAACTCTTCAAGCAATTAGCGCCATCGCACATCGCGCCACCACCGGTGCCACACGCTTTCTCGTTGTTTGCCCCGCCAGTGTTATCACCAACTGGATGCGCGAAGTAACTGTCCGCAGCGAGCTACCCATAATCAAAATTCACGGCGATGATCACAAAACTTCGCTACAACGCTGGGTTGAATCAAGTGGAATCGCAGTCACCACCTATGACACCCTCAAAAGTTTTGAGATAACAGATCAACAAATCGCATCACTAAGCATCGACACCGTCATTGTTGATGAAGCCCACTACATCAAAAATATTTCCACCGGCCGCACACGCACCATTGCGCGCTGGCTCGATAGATCACCCAATGCAATCTTCCTCACCGGCACACCACTTGAAAATAGAGTCGATGAATTCGTAGCACTTGCTAACTTGCTCGACTCATCCATGGGCAACACTCTCAGTCGCGCAGCCCTTGCCGCCGGCCCCGAATCCTTTAGAAGAACAGTTGCGCCAATTTATCTTCGCCGAAATACCGATGAAGTACTCAAAGAACTTCCCGAACTCATCGAAGTCAGCGACTACTGCTCATGGGAAGGTGTCGATAAACAAAACTACATAGATGCAGTTGCCGCAGGAAACTTCATGGCCATGCGCCGCGCCGCCTTTACCGCACCCCCTAATATGCAATCAAGTAAGTTAGAGCGATTGCTAGAACTAGTAGATGAATCTTTTGAAAGCGGCCAGAAAGTTTTGATCTTCTCGTACTTTCGCTCCGTCATAGATCAAGTAGTCAACGCACTGGGGGAGCGAGCAATCGGTCCCATCACAGGATCTGTTTCTTCAACACAGCGGCAAAATATCGTTGATCAATTTCAAGATTCACCAGTTCCTCTTGCACTCGTTGGACAAATACAAGCAGCTGGCACCGGCCTGAACATTCAAGCCGCCTCCGTTGTAATTATCTGCGAGCCCCAAATAAAACCTTCACTAGAAGTCCAAGCAATTGCCAGAGCCCACCGCATGGGACAAGTTCGCAAAGTTCAAGTACACCGCCTCATCCTCCCCGAAAGTGTTGATGAATATATGCTCGAAATCCTTGCCCGCAAACAAAAAGAATTCAATCAATACGCCCGCCCCAGCGACTTAGCCGACAGCGTCAGCGATGCAAAGGGAGTAACAGAGGAATCAATAGCAAAAACTATTGTGAAAGAAGAAAGAGAACGTTTGGGGCTTAGCGCCAATAGCGCGGATGTGTTTGTAGAGGATGAGGGCTAAAGCAAGAATTCAGGCGTGCGGATTCAATCTAGAGAAAAATCCATTGTTCTCATAGACTTTTTCCATGACTACTCCTCAGAACTCAATACCCGCCGTTGGTCCTCGCATTGAGGTAGGCGAAGGTTTCGTTCAGATCCATGACTTCATCATTCAGGATGCTGATTTAGCAAACTCGCTTCGAGGTCTCAATCGCGAACTGCAAATCCAAATGATGGAATCAATTATCTCGCGTGGAATTGAAACTCAGCGCCTGATGAACACAACCGCTGCGGCAGAATCACTTGAGAAAGTCGCACTCAAGATTTCAAATGACATCGAAGAGAAGCGAAAGAGTCTTGTAGATGGCGTTCACGGCATTGCCGAACAGATTGTTGCAAAAAAGGGCGAATTGAGCATGCCAGAAATGTTGGCAACATGGCGGGATAGTTTCAAAACATTACTTGATAATCAATTTGATCCTTTGAACACAGAAAGCATCCTGACAAAATTCGACACCATGATTGAAACTAAATCGAAATCTCAAAATTCTGAGATCTCGAATAAATTGGACTTTAATATTGAAACAAGCACGATAAATCTACTTCAAAAAAATATCAAAGAGCATCTGACCACAGAAATCAGTAGCTTCAAGGAGAAGTTTGAAGAAGTAACTCGCGCCTTAGGAATTGACTCTGCTGTAACGGATGAAAAGAAATTACAGGCAAATCGAGGAAACGTTTTTGAGGATGTTTTCTACGACATCATCTGTGAGCTTGCGCGAGAGAAAAATGACACTGCTGATAATCCTGGAAAGCGCAAAGCAAGTGGATTAAGCGGAAATAACGAAGGTGATGTTGTCGTCACTATAAATCCTGAGAGCACTCGGGGAGAATCTCAATCTTTCGTCATTGAGTGCAAGCTCAGAAAAGATGGCATTAGCGATAAGTATGCAATGGACCAATTGCAACTCGGTATGGATAATCGCGGCTGCAGCGTGGGCTTTATCGTTACCGATCCATCAAATTCACGCACTCTCGATGACTTCAATTTCTTTTATGAAAAGCCAAATGGTCGAGCAATTCTTGTTGTTGACCCGATAGACCCTGATGCCAATGCCATCAGATTCGCCTACATTTGGGCTAGGTGGATGTGTATTCGTGAAGGAAATAATGAACTCAATACTCAGTCAGTTGAGGATGCCGTAAATGAGATACGTCAGAGCATTGAGTCTTTCAAGACTTTGACGACAAAGAACACCAAAGCAATTAATTTGCTCTCCGAAAATGATGTTTTGATGGAAAGCATGAAGAAGGCAATCGCACGAGAACTTGATGGCCTAACAAAGATGATTGAAGAAGCCTCCGAAGTCCAAGAGTAATATCTTGGCAAAATCGACGATAGGCGAAGTCATTTTCTTGTCGTGGGTGAGTGACAAATCCCACCTCTAACTCCTACGGTTACTCCATGCCTGCGCGCTCCTACCCAGCACAGCCCCTTTTTGCCGACCCATCGGAAAAAGAAGTCTGGCAAGCACTCATCGCCCAATTACCGGCTGATGCAGCCGTAGTTTGTAATCTAAAAATTCTTGACACAAATAAGCAATACGAAATGGATTTCATTGTTCTCTGGCCCGAAGTTGGCGTAGCAGTCCTTGAAGTCAAAGGCGGCAACGTAACTCCCAATGAGGATGCAACCTTTACACAAAAGGATGCAAAAGATTCCCGTGAAATAGATCCAATGGGGCAAGCAACCTCTAATGCCTACGAACTCAAAAGATTCCTCGCTAAGAAATCGAGTATCCAAAACTTCTCAGCACGCCCAACGGTTGTCCTCCCATATGCCGACATCCCAAGTTCATATTCGCGTCCAACGATTCCTCGCACAGTCATTCACGATCACGTAGATATTGTCAGCCTGGCCGATCGAATCTCGCGCGACTTACTCAGTCATCACTTTCGACCTACAGCACTTGAAGTCCACGCGATCCTTACCGCACTCAGCGTTCCGCTAGCCCAACAAAAATCACTTACCGAACTTGGCCTAGAGCGTGAAAACCAAGTTGCCGAACTTACTGAACAACAATTTGCAATCTTAGATTTGTGTATAGCAATGCCAAAGTTTTCTATCTTGGGCTCAGCCGGTTGCGGTAAAACATTTATCGCAATTGAGCAATCACGTCGTCGCGCAGCTGCAGGGGACAGGGTCCTCTTCCTTTGCTACAACTACGGCCTTTCTGAATACATCCGCCGTCGCTTTGAAACATTTCCTGAAAACGAGCGCCCAACACATATCGGCACATTGCACTCACTTGGCAATAAGTGGGGGATGAAATTCGATGTCCAAAGCAGTGATGATTTCTGGGATTCACAATTGCCAGGTCTACTCATCGAACATCTAAAAACAATGCCGGCAGAACTCAAATACGACACCATCGTCATCGATGAAGCACAAGACTTTCACTCTGACTGGTGGAACGTAGTCCTTGGCGCACTCAAAGACTATGACAAGGGCAGAATCTATGCCTTCGGAGATATTCGCCAAGGAATCTTTCGCCAAGCAACAGATATCCCACTACAAGAATCGAAACTTCATCTAGATAAAAACTTAAGAAATTCATTACCTATTGCAGAACTTGCAGCCCTCTGTGTTGAAGAACCACTACAACTCTCTGGCCTAGATGGCCCACCCGTTACCTGGATAGAGACAACAACACATGGCGCAGAAGATGCAGCCAATAAAGAAGTAGCGCGTTTGATTTCTCAAGGGTGGAACCCAGCCGATATCTGCGTACTGACAACAGGATCGCGCCATGAAGTCCAACGCAAAGAAGGCGAAGGCGCTTTGAGCCGGCCGTATTGGAAAAAGTATTTCGAAGAAGATGCCATCTATCACTGCACCACCAGTGGCTTCAAAGGCCTCGAGAGAAGAGTTGTTGTCCTTGCAATGAATGGCTGGAAAGAAGAGGAGCGCAAGAAAGACATCCTTTACACAGCTGTTACGCGTGCCAGAGATGTTCTAGTTATATGTGGCAGCAAAGAGGAGATCACGCAGGCCGGTGGCAAGGAGTTCTTCAAGAAACTCACGAGAAGTGCGTAGGTATCGATGATGTCACCAAAAGAAGATCCGCTCTCTGGCGAGCACGACGATGAGAAAAGCAAGATTCCGGGTGCACCATTTATTCATCAAACACCACCGCCACCAAAATTGCAGATTGGTATAACTGAGCGACAAAAGAAACGCGCTCTTCGAAGTATTCGATATAACGAAAAACGCGCTGCAGAGGGATTAGTAAGCGCACAAAAAAGAATCGAAGGAATTCAAAAAAGTAACGAAGAGGGAGCGATCTTTGGCTCAATTGAAGACGCTTTGCAAAGGGTTGCAGTCAAATTTTTTGGGCGGGAACCTACTGATATTGAAATCGAACAAGTACGCACTTTTATTCGTAGAAGCGTGGGCGGAAAACTAGACATTTCATTGGATCAAGCGATAGACGCGTATTATTCTCTTGCAATAAAAATGCCTGAGAAATTTGAAGAGGTAAGGTCTGATTTTTTAGCAAGCCTATAGTCTTGCCCCTGTAGGTTTTGAGCATTTACCTACAATTAAGAGTTATCGGACATCCAATGTATTCCAAACGACACCTCCCAATATCCGATAGATACACGCTCACCCCACGCTCACAGCTTGAGCCTTCCCAGCAACGCCCGTTACCCTAACTCTCATGCGTTTTAGAGTTCTACTTGCCCTGGCTTTGGGGGCATCGCTTTTGATGCCGGTGTCGGCTAATGCGGCTCAGACTTTGGCAGATGTTCAGGCAAAGGTGATGGCGTTGCAGGATGAGGCGACAA
>CANFXM010000028.1 GCA_947451045.1 Actinomycetota bacterium
ATATTCGCAGGAATTCCGCTTACAGGAGCATTCGCATCTATCTGGGCTGGCAAAGTAATTGATGACCATGGATCACATGTTGCACTTTGGATTCCGGTACTTTTTATTGCGTTAGGGGCTACTTCGACCCTCTTTTACAGTCGTTGGTATAAGGATTAATAAGAACCCTGATTGGGTACATGCTTTGTTGGTGAGATTGCACCGGTAACTCTACCCACCTAAATTTTGCGCATAAAATGATCTTTTTTGTGTACAGATGGTTAATTTTACCCTCAATCACCCAGTTTCGGCGCGCCTTCGAAAATATTGTTTTGGGATTTAGTTTAATTTCACGTGTCAGAACTCACTAAACGCAGAGTATGGAGTCGATCATGAAAGTTTCATTTCGCACTGGATATATTGCAGTTCTAGGAACCGTGGGAACAGTCTTGTCATTGGGCGGGCTTTTTTCTCCAGCAACAGCATTCTCGGATAAGAATTTGTCAGTCAGCGCCTTATCAAATTTGCGAGCATTTGCTGCTGCGGAAGCGATGATGGCTCTGTTTGCACTTTATTCACTTGCTAAGAAGCATTATCAGGATGCAGCGCTAATTTTTCTTCTTATTTCAACTATCGGCTGGACCATTGGCCAAGTAATAAGTTACTTTGCAGATGGCAAGCCAACCTCCTTGGTAGTTATAGGAATTGTCGTGCAAGCAGCCTTCATCCCGTTGACTTGGATGGCTTTGAAAAAGAAGTAGTGCCTTATTTGCACAAAAGCCCTTCAAAAATTTTGAAGGGCTTTTACTTTTGTGGGTGGTGAGGGACTCGTTATCAAACCTTCAAACCATTCCCTTTAACCCAATATGCGGATATATCCGTTCTTGACTCATATCCCATGTTAGCGATAGACAGGGACAAATCCAAGGGCTTTATTGATATATTTGACCAATCGGTCACATATTTACTATTATCCAATTATGGGTAGAAACCAGACATTTAGTGAAGATGAGGCGCTTCAAACAGTTGCTGTCCTTCTCACAACTATTAATCCAGATGCTTTGGGCATGGATTCCATAATTAAAGCTACTGGAATTCAGCGTCAGAGTATCTATAGGACTTGGGGTTCAAAGTCTGAACTAATTGCCTCAGCGATTGGTCATGCCTCAAACAACGCCTCTAAAAAGGACTTAGTTGCAATCCTGGCTTTAACTCTCGGAAGTCAATCTGCCCTTGAGAAACCAGTCGCAACATCTTTAAGTGCACTTGTATTGCAAATGAACAAGGAAAGTTCACCTGAAGATCTTCAAACCTCACTGGGTAAGTATTTAACAAATAGATTAAGGAGAAATAATTGAGCATCAATGCGTCGGTGACTAATGGAAATTTGGAATTGAGACTTACTGGATTATCGGTTCTGTGGGTAGTCAAGAGATCCCTAACATTCCCCCTCAAAAATGTAAGGGGGGCAACTTACGATGCGAATGCAGTAACGCTCCCTAAAGGAATTCGTTCCCCTGGTCTGCATGTTCCAAAAATCATGACTGCAGGAACATACTTCAAAGATGGAGAGCGTCAGTTTTGGCATGTTTCGTCTGGCAAAAATACAGTGGTTATTCGCCTCAAAAACGAAAAATACTCTCAACTGGTCATTGAAGTAATCAATCCAAAAGAACTTGTTTCAGAGATTAATTCACTCCTTTAACTAAGGAGTCAAGAGATCAAATACTGGATATAAAGGTTTGGCAGATATATCCACTATTCAAGGGTTTGAACCACATCCAAGGTTTGGATATTGATCTCGGATTTACCTACATATTGTGGGTGGTGAGGGACTCGAACCCCCGACCCGGTGATTAAGAGTCACCTGCTCTACCAACTGAGCTAACCACCCGATTACATTCAAAGGGGGAAACCTCGAATGCCTGCAAACCCTATCAGCGCATAGGCGCTTGCGGAAATCGCAGATTACCTACTTTTTACGCTTTTATAACGCATCCCCGCCGCGTTCTCCGGTGCGAACTCGGACAACGGTGTCGACGGGAGTCACCCAGACTTTGCCATCACCAATGGATCCAGTATTTGCAGTTGTGACGATGAGATCAACAATGCTCGATGCATCGGAATCTTCGGCAAGAATTTCAATGCGAACTTTTGGTATGAAATCAACTGTGTATTCGGCGCCGCGATAAATTTCAGTATGACCTTTTTGACGACCAAAGCCGCGAGTTTCAGAGACAGTCATGCCAGCAACTCCTGCAGCTTGTAGCGCAACTTTGATGTCATCTACCTTTGCAGGTTTGACGATTGCGGTGATTAGTTTCATGACTCTCTCGATTCCTTGTTGTAGTCAATACTAGTAGCGGTTTGAATTTCCGGTGATGTCATATGCGGATTCTGCATGGAAAGTTGTGTCTAGACCATTGAGCTCATCATCGCGATAGACGCGGAAGCCAATTGTTTTAGAGATTGCTTGAGCGATTAGCCATGTGGCACAGAATGAAAATGCTGCAACGACGATAATTGCGATGAATTGTTTGGTCAGTAGGGAAGTGCCACCGTGCATGAGAAGCCCGAGTCCGCCTGCTTCGTTTGCAGTTTTGGTTGCAAGGAAACCAATGCTGAGCATTCCAAGAATTCCACCGATGCCGTGAACGCCAACGACATCGAGTGAATCGTCGTAACCCAATTTATATTTACGTGAAACTGCATATGCACTAAATACACCTGCTAGAAGTCCAATGATGAGTGCACCAAGTGGATTTACGAATCCGCATGCAGGTGTAATTGCTACCGCTCCTGCGACCGCACCTGATGCAACACCGAGTGTTGTTGCTTTTCCATCGCGACGCTTTTCAAATAGCACCCATGTCATAGATGCAGCTGCTGTAGCAATTTGAGTGTTGATCATTGCAGTAGCTGCAAGGGAACCTGCAGAGAGTGCGCTTCCAGCGTTGAATCCAAACCAACCAAACCAGAGCATTCCAGCTCCTAGTAACACAAGTGGCATGTTGTGTGGTCGCATTGGATCGCGCTTGAATCCATCGCGCTTTCCTAAAACAAGAGCGAGAGCAAGTGCTCCGGCTCCAGAATTTATTTCAACAACTGTTCCACCAGCGAAATCGAGTGCGCCAAGTTTGTCGATGATCCAACCACCTGTGCCACCTTGTCCGGCAAATGCCCAATGTGCAATAGGTAGATAAACAAGTGTTATCCAAATTGCAACAAAGAGCACCCATGAGCCGTATTTCGCACGATCTGCAATTGCACCCGATAGAAGTGCAACAGTAATAATTGCAAAAGTAAGTTGAAACATGGCAAAAGCAAGGGTTGGAATTTGATGACCTTGTGGCCCAACGACTTCATTGAGAGTTCCCGCAAGGCCTAGGTGTTCAAAGCCACCGATGATTCCGTTGTGTGATTTTCCAAATGCGAGAGAGTATCCGTAGAGAACCCAAATAATTGTTGTCACACCGATTGCTGCAAATGACATCATCATCATGTTGAGTGCGCTTTTGGCACGAACCATTCCACCGTAGAAAACTCCAAGGCCTGGAGTCATAAAGAGCACGAGTGCTCCGCTAGCTAATACCCACGCTGTGTCTCCGCTGTTAATCACTTAGCTCTCCCTAAGGTTGTGAAAGAAAAATTAGCGATGTTTTGGTCCTGTATAACGTCCATAGGAATTCATAATTTCTGCTTCTGCTGCTGCGCGGTCAACCCAATCGCCACCGTGTACTTCTTTTCCTGGCTCGAGTGTTTTATAAACTTCGAAAAAGTGTTGAATTTCGGAGAGCTCATAATCGGCAACATCTCCTAAATCTTGAATGCGATTTTTGCGAATATCTCCGGCTGCAACACAGAGAAGTTTGTCATCGCCACCTTTTTCATCGACCATATGAAACATTCCAACTGCGCGACATGAAACTACGCAGCCAGGAAAAGTTGGTTCATCCAACATAACAAGTGCGTCCAGTGGATCTCCATCGAGACTCAAGGTGTTTTTTACAAAGCCATAATCGTGGGGGAATCGAGTTGATGTGAAGAGCATTCGGTCGAGACGAATCTCGCCTGTCTCGTGATGGATTTCGTATTTATTGCGAGAGCCAGCAGGGATTTCGATGACAACATCAAAAATCTTGGAGTTCATCAGAGCCTGCTTTCATGTGAGTAAATAAAAGTGGGGTGAGCGACGGGGCTCGAACCCGCGACATCCCGGACCACAACCGGGTGCTCTACCAGCTGAGCTACGCCCACCATGAGATGTGAAGTCTACCGTGCTACTTACTCTCCTCGTTTCCTTGCGCGCTCGCGGCAATGAAGATTGCTGAACGGTAATAGGCCAATTCGGCGATTGAATCTTGAATATCTCCGAGGGCGCGATGGTTTCCAGTCTTTGCAGGGGCATTGAAATAGGCCTTGGGATACCAGCGCCGCGCTAATTCTTTTACGGATGAAACGTCGATGGTTCGGTAGTGGAGGTACTTACTAAGAAGTGGCATATCGCGATCAATAAATGAGCGATCAACTCCGACAGAATTTCCTGCCAGTGGAGATTTTCCGGCAACAGTTGCAACGCTTTCAAGATAGGCAATTATTTTTGCTTCAGCATCTGCCACCGTGATGCCACCTGGAATTTCAGTAATGAGGCCGGAGTTCGTATGCATCTCGCGGACAAAATCATTCATACCTGCTAATTGGCCATCAGTTGCGTGGATAACCAGATTGATTCCTTCACCAAGGAGATTGAGTTCTGAATCGGTAACCAGGACGGCAATTTCAACCAAAGCATCGGTTTCAAGGGAAAGACCGGTCATCTCACAGTCGATCCAAATTAGGTTGGGTTGCTCATTAGCCATGTGGATACCTTATGCGCTCGCCCACAGATGCCCAAAAGCAGGCCCCCGTGATTTCACTTCTCGTTCACCTTCTCGTAACCAAGCATCTGCCTATTCTCAGTCAGTTACGAGCAGTATTCACACCATGTCGACGATTGCCGCTGAGCGTCAGGTACCTGCACCTCGCGTACTAACAACGCAGCCACGATTTTCTGACAAAGTTTTTCGCGCTGTTGTAACAACTGGTGGACTTTCATCATTAATAATCCTAGGCCTGATTGCAATATTTTTAAGTTATCGGGGCTTTGAAGTTTTGCGTCAAGAAGGTTTTCATTTTCTTACATCATCAGATTGGAGTATCACAACTGATGATGCTGGAAATGTAACTGAGAGCCATTTTGGAATCGCCGCGATGCTTGTGGGAACAATACTTTGTTCAATCATTGCAGTTGTAATTGCACTGCCTGTATCAGTTTTTTCAGCACTCTTTCTTAATTTTTATGCTCCAGCTTGGCTTAAGAAAATTCTTGTTGCAGTAATCGACATGATGGCAGCCTTTCCTTCAATCCTCTTTGGTATTTGGGGCTTTTTGGTTCTTATGCCAAGTGTTGAATATTGGGCCAAGCTGCTCAATAAATATTTAGGATTCTTACCATTTTTCAAGTTGCACCCATATGTTGTAACTCGATCGCCATTTGTGGCAGGTGTTGTACTCGCAATTATGATTATTCCAATCATTACATCAGTCTCACGCGAAATATTTTCACAAGCACCACTAGATCGTATTCAAGCTGCGTACGCACTTGGTGCGACACGTTGGGCCATGATCAAAGCTGTTGTAATTCCACATGGTCGCAGTGGAGTTATTGGTGGAGCGATGCTTGGACTTGGACGCGCGATGGGTGAAACTGTTGCCGTATTTACTGTGCTCAACATCGTCTTTCAAGTCAATTGGCAAATGCTGCTTGGAGTTGGTGGAAATGTTGCGTCATTGATTATTTTGAAATTTGGTGAAGCAAGTCCTTATGAAATAAAAGCGCTGATGGCAGCTGGTCTCGTACTCTTTTTACTTACTCTCGTTGTCAATGCTCTTGCAGATTTGATTGTCCGTAGCACTGGAAAGTCTGGCCGATGACCACAGTGAGCGCACCTTCACCAACTCGACCATGGGAGGCTTCGCCTAAAGACCGCTTGCGAGATGGAGTGCTCTTTGCGCTATCAATTGGCCTTGCATATGCAGTTGTTTCCCTCACTGCGATGAAAGGAAAACTTGCATACTTTGCACTTTTCTTTATTTTCTATATGGCCTTGACTGCAGGGTTCCAACTTTATTCACGTGGATATGCTGCCGCGAAAGATGCATTTGTAAATTCCCTTGTAGCAATCGGTGCAGTTGTTACAGTGCTTCCAATTGCCAGCATTATTTTTACGGTTGTCGCAAAAGGAATCAAAGGCATTCACCTTGGTTTATTTACACATGACATGGCTCTAGCTGCACCAACTGATCCGTTATCTAGTGGTGGATTACTTCATGCAATTACGGGCACAGTGACTTTAGTTATTTTGGCGCTGATTATGAGTATTCCGATTGGAATTCTTACCGCTGTATATCTCACAGAAATCCGAGGTTCGCTCACTCGCCCAATTCAATTTTTGGTGCAAGCAATGAGCGGTGTGCCATCTATTGTCGCCGGACTCTTTATTCTTTCTGCGATCCTTTATCCAATCACTCATGCCTACTCAGCCTTTATGGGTGCACTCGCGCTGACTATTTTGATGATTCCAACTATTGCGCGTACATCACAAGAAGTATTGAAACTCATTCCGAATGATTTACGTGAAGCAGGAGTAGCACTTGGAGGAACTCAGTGGCGCACTGTCGCAATGATCGTTCTGCCTGCAGCGCGTAGCGGACTAATTACCGCGGTAATCCTTGGTATCGCACGCATTGCGGGAGAGACTGCGCCTTTGTTACTTCTTACCGGCGGTGGAGATAAAGTAAATCCAAATCCATTCAATGGGTCAATTGGTTCACTTCCTTATTACATATGGAAGTCTTTCAATGCCGGTTCACCAGAAGCGATTACTCGTGCTTGGGCTGGATTATTAGTGCTCATGGTACTTATCTTGATTCTATTTACTTTGGCACGTTTGCTTGGAACTCGAAAGGTTGCGCGATGAACGATTCACATGAGAGCGAGAAGGAAAACATGGAAACAACAACGAAACCGTCATCGTTAGCAGATGTTGCAAATGCTCATGTACAAAAAGCCCCAGGTACACGTGCACTCGGTACGGGCCTTGAAACTCGGGGTATACACGCCTGGTTTGGTAAGAACCATGTTCTCTCTGACATCAATTTAGATTTCGCGGCTGGAACAGTTACGGCACTTATCGGTCCATCTGGTTGCGGAAAATCAACATTTATTCGCACTATCAACCGTATGCACGAGTTTATTCCAGGTGCTGCAATGGCTGGCGAAGTTTTACTTGATGGCCGCGATGTCTATGCTGCGGGCACGGATGTTACAAAAATTCGGCTCCAAATCGGTATGGTTTTTCAAAAACCCAACCCATTTCCATCAATGACAATTGGGGAGAACGTATTATCTGGCCTCAAACTTTCACAACAGAAAGTTTCGAATAAAGATGAACTTCTTGAAGAGTGTTTAGAGCGTGCGGGCCTTTGGAATGAAGTCAAAGATCGTTTAGGCGCACACGGTGGATCGCTATCTGGCGGTCAGCAACAGCGTCTATGTATTGCGCGCGCTCTTGCAGTACGACCACAGGTTTTATTGATGGACGAGCCATGCTCAGCCCTTGATCCAGGATCAACGCTGCGCATCGAAGAGACAATCCGTCATTTATCAGACACCATGACAATTATTATCGTGACTCACAATATGCAGCAGGCAGCACGTGTATCTGATTACACAGCTTTTTTCTTATCCGATGGTGGCCCTGGTCAAATGATTGAGGCATCACCTACAAATGAAATCTTTAGCCGTCCACGAGATAAGAGAACAGAGAATTACGTCACTGGTCGCTTCGGCTAAGCGACACCAATTGTTCATATAACTGTTGATTTTCGTTTGCCATGCAGGGGGTGTTGGTTAACCCGATTTCAATACTTTTCTCTCACTAGTGCAGAGCTAGTTTCACACCTATGAGGGGAAGTACATGAAAATTTCAAAGATCGCGAAAATTGCAGCCGTTGCAATCGCGTTTGGTTTAGTAGCAACAACACCTGTTTATGCTGCAGGACAAAGCATTCAAGGTTCCGGAGCATCGTTCCCAACTCCACTCATTGAAGCTTGCAAGGCACCATTTGCAGCACAGTCAACTGCTGGAAATTCATATAGCTATGCATCATCTAGCTCAGGAACTGGACAATCAAACTCCGATAAGTCAATCGGTGATTTCTGGATGTCAGATTCTCCTTACACAGCAACAACACGTCGTGCAACACTTATTCACGTACCACTAGTTGCCGCACCAATTGCTGTTCTTTATAATTTCCCAACAAGCACAAAGAAGCTCCAACTATCAGCAGATACTGTTGCTGGAATTTTTGCTGGAACAATCACAATGTGGAATGACCCGGCTATTGCTGCAGATAACAACAAGACAACTTCAGTTACAGTTTACAAAAAGGATCGCCTTGGCAATCCACTAAAGGATGCAAATGGAAAGCTTGTTGTACTTCGTACAACAAGTGTTACAAACCACTTCACATTGCCAAACCAGAAGATTATTGTTGTTTATCGCTCAGACTCTTCAGGTACAACTTCAAACTTCACAAATTACCTTTACAAGAGTTCACCATCAATTTGGACCAAGGCAAATAACAAAGTCTTTACAAGCACATTCCCTGGACAAATCAACTCTGCAGCAAATCTTGGCCGCATCGTTGGAGCTGCATCATCAACTGGTGTTTCACAACTTGCAAGCAAGACTCCATACTCAATTACATATGCAGAAGTGAACTATGCAGCTACATATAAGTTGAAGATTGCAAACCTCATCAACCCAGCAGGTAACACAGTTTCACCTGATAACACTGGCGTTGGTGCATTCCTTGCATCAGCAACACAAGATGCAGCGCAAGGATTCCTTACATATGACTTCGCAACAAAAGAGCCAGGTGCTTACCCACTAGGCGTTGTTTCATACATGTTGGCAGATACTGCTTATCCAAATAAGGACAAAGCAGCAGCTGTAAAGGCAATTGCAACATTCATTTTGAGTGATGCATGCGCAAATACTGTTGGAGCAAAGCTTGGCTTCTCAACTATGACTGGTGACCTTCTCAAGAAGGCGCAAGCACAGGTCGCAAAGATCGGTTAATTTCTAGAATAGTTCCACGAGGGAGAGACGACCGGCTATATGCCGGTCGTTTTTCTTTAACTCTTATTTTCAAATTTTAGTAATTGCGCGCCTGGCAGGAATCGAACCTGCGACAACCCGCTTAGAAGGCGGGTGCTCTATCCGACTGAGCTACAGGCGCCTGTAGTGGTCGTGTAATGCTAAGTCTACCGACACTAACGAGTAAGGTTTCCTCTCATGGCTGAGTTTATTTATACGATGAAAAAGGCGCGTAAAGCGCACGGTGAAAAAGTAATTCTGGATGATGTGACTTTGGCCTTTTATCCAGGAGCAAAAATTGGAGTTGTTGGTCCTAACGGTGCGGGTAAATCAACAGTTTTGCAGATCATGGCAGGCCTTCAAACTGCATCCAATGGCGAAGCATTTCTATCACCTGGTTACACCGTCGGAATCTTGATGCAGGAACCAGTTCTAGATGATTCAAAGAATGTACTTGATAACGTAAAAGAGGGTGTTAGCGAAACTATCGCAATGCTTGATCGCTTCAATGCAGTCTCTGATGAGATGGCAAATCCTGATGCAGATTACGACAAGTTACTTACGGAGATGGGAAATCTTCAGGAGCAGTTAGATCATCGCAATGCATGGGATTTGGATGCACAACTAGAACAAGCAATGGATGCACTTCGTTGCCCACCACCTGATGCTGACGTCACTGTTTTATCTGGTGGAGAGCGTCGCCGTGTTGCACTCTGTAAATTATTATTACAGGCACCAGATCTATTACTTCTGGACGAACCAACAAACCACCTCGACGCAGAATCCGTTTTATGGCTAGAGCAATTTTTGAGCAAGTATCCAGGCACAGTTGTAGCCATTACTCACGATAGATATTTCTTGGACAATGTGGCTGAATGGATTTTGGAACTCGATCGTGGTCGTGCATATCCATATGAAGGTAACTACTCAACGTATTTAGAAACAAAAGCTGCACGTCTCAAAGTTGAAGGACAAAAAGATGCAAAGCGTGCAAAGCGTTTGGCTGAAGAACTCGACTGGGTACGCCAGAATGCAAAAGGGCGTCAAGCTAAATCGAAGGCACGTCTTGCTCGTTATGAAGAGATGGCATCTGAGGCTGACAAGATGCGCAAACTCGACTTTGAAGAGATTCAGATTCCACCAGGGCCACGCCTTGGAAATATTGTGATGGAAGTTGAACATTTGAGTAAGGGTTTTGGTGACCGACTATTAGTTGATGATCTTTCATTTACATTGCCACGCAATGGAATTGTTGGCGTAATTGGGCCAAACGGTGCTGGTAAGACGACACTCTTCAAAATGTTGATGGGCATGGAGCAACCAGATTCTGGAACTGTAAAAATGGGAGAAACAGTAAAGATTTCTTACGTTGATCAGTCTCGTGGCGGAATCGATCCTAAGAAAACTTTATTTGAAGTTGTATCTGATGGTTTGGATTTCATGAAAGTTGGACAAGTTGAAATGCCATCTCGAGCTTACGTTGCAGCATTTGGTTTCAAAGGTCCTGACCAACAAAAGCCTGCCGGAGTTTTGTCTGGTGGTGAGCGAAATCGTTTAAATCTTGCACTCACACTCAAACAAGGTGGAAATATGTTGCTCCTTGATGAGCCAACCAACGACCTTGATGTTGAAACTCTGGGCTCGCTAGAAAATGCACTTCTAGAATTTCCTGGATGCGCAGTTGTAATCTCGCACGATCGCTGGTTCCTCGACAGAGTTGCTACGCATATCTTGGCTTATGAAGGTGATTCAAAATGGTTCTGGTTTGAAGGAAACTTTGAATCATATGAAGCAAATAAAATTACGCGACTTGGTGTCGATGCAGCGCGTCCGCATCGAGTCACCTATCGAAAGCTAACTCGCTAATGCGCTACAAGGGCAAAGCGCATGTTCGTTGGAATGATTTAGATGCTTTTGGTCATGTGAATAACGCAAACTATCTGACCTACGTTCAAGAGTCTCGCGCTGATTTCACATGGTGGTCACGAGTGCGCGCAGGTGAGAAACCAATACTTATGGATATGGTTGTAGCGCGTGCAGAAGTAGATTTTTTAGAACCAATTTATGAGGGTGGTTTTGATATCGATGTTGAAATTTGGGTATCAAAGATTGGGAATGCCTCCTTTGATCTTGCCTATCAATTGAGCAGCAAAGGCATAATTCATGCCAATGCAAAAACGGTACAAGTAGCAGTTTCAATGGAGACCAAGAAGTCTCGCCCACTGAGCGGTGTTGAACGCGAATATCTCGGACGATACTTAGAAGTTTAATAATGCAGAAAATTAGGAGACGATTTCATCCTGCGTGGATGGCGGCAATAGTTACATTCTTTACTCTCGTTGCAACTGCTGGATTTCGATCTGCTCCATCTGTATTAGTTATTCCTCTAGAAGATGCTTTTGGTTGGGGCAGAGATCAGATATCACTAGCTATCTCTGTCAACGTTCTGCTCTACGGCCTGACCGCCCCATTTGCAGCAGCACTAATGGAACGTTTTGGAATTCGTAAGACCGTGATGGCTGCGCTTACAACTGTAAGTCTTGGTGCTTTTCTCACAATATTTATTCATGCACCGTGGCAACTTGTCGCAACATGGGGAGTCATAGTTGGTGTCGGTACTGGATCCATGGCACTTGTTTTTGCAGCCTCAATTGCAAATAGATGGTTCGTTGAAAAGCGTGGAATTGTTGTCGGCGCACTTACCGCTGCTGGTGCCACAGGTCAGCTCATTTTTCTTCCTGGTCTCACACGACTTTCTATGGCACACGGATGGAAAAGTATTTCCATAACTATTTCCATAGCAGCAATTGCAATGGTTCCTTTTATTGCACTCTTTTTGCGCGAACGCCCATCTGATTTTGGATTACTTCCTTATGGGGCTCCGGCAGATTGGCAACCACCTAAGAAAAGTGAAATTCCAGCGGGAAAATTAGCGGTACTTACTTTGAAAGAGGCAAGTGCGCATAAAGATTTTTGGTACCTCATTGGTTCATTTTTTGTATGCGGATTATCAACGAGTGGACTAATTGGTACGCACTTTATTCCTGCCGCACATGATCACGGAATGATGCAGACAACGGCTGCAGGATTATTGGCCCTCGTGGGTGTCTTTGACGTTATCGGAACACTTTTTTCTGGTTGGCTCACTGATCGATACGATCCGCGCAAACTTCTCTTTTTCTATTACGGCCTTCGCGGACTTTCGCTTTTCCTACTCCCTTCCATTCTTTTTTCGACAATGCATCCTTCAACTCTTGTTTTCATAATTTTTTATGGCCTTGATTGGGTAGCCACAGTTCCCCCAACAATTATGTTATGTAGAACCATTCTTGGACCCGAACGAGGAACTGTTATTTATGGATGGGTTTTTGCTTCTCACCAAATTGGTGGCTCAATCGCAGCCTTTGGTGCAGCAGTGTTGCGAGTGAAGCTGGGTGACTACGCAGCGGCCTTTTATATCAGTGGCGCACTGTGTGTCATCACTTCCTATTTCGTATTGCAAATTGCTAAAGGTAAAGATCTCAAAGCAATGATGGCATGAGTACTTTTTACGAAAAAATGGGTGGAGAAGCTTTCTTCGCTGATTTGGTTTCGCAATTTTATGCACGTGTAGCCACTGATCCAATCTTGCGTCCTATGTATCCCGATGAGGATATGAAAGGTGCGGCGCAACGCTTGCAATGGTTTCTAGAACAATATTGGGGTGGACCAACTACATATGGTGATAATCGTGGCCACCCACGACTTCGTATGAGACATGCACATTTTCATATCGACACAAAAGCGCGTGATGCGTGGCTAGCGTGCATGAGCGCTGCAGTAGATGGTGTTGACGTAAATCCTGTGATGCGCGAAGAGTTGTGGTCCTATTTAGAGATGGCAGCTAACTCAATGGTGAATCAACCAGATTGAGAAAGATTTCCAACTTTTAGAATTTCTCCATTGCGTAAGTACCATAATGTTCCATTTGCATCGCGGATAGTTGTAATACGAAGACCAACTTTTTCAACAACTCCTTGAATTTCAAGAATGCTTACTTTATCGCCGACTCCATATTGATCTTCAACTAACATAAAAATTCCTGAAAGCACATCGCGCACAATTGTTTGGGCACCAAGTCCAAGTGCTACACCGATAACTCCAGCCGATGCAATGAGTGGGCCAAGATTGAATCCGAATTCGCCCATAAGCATTGCAATTGCAATTACCCAAACGATTGAATTGAGTGTGCTTGATAAAACTGTTCCTGTTGTACGTGCGCGCTCTTTTTGTCGAGCGACCATGTTGCCTGGCCCCGGAATGAGGTCGGTACTTGCGAGGCGATTCATGGCGCGGGTGATGGCGCGGCTTCCAAAGTATTGAATGGAGATTGCGCCGGCCAGGATCAGGATGATTCGAAGGGGAGTCCCACGTAACCAATCGAGGGCATTGTGCAGGTGGGTGCTCATAATGGTGAGACTTTATCCAAATTGTCACCAAAAATTAGGCATCAAATGCCCCCGAGTCCAAGGCTTTTAGTGCAAGATAAACCAATCGGCGCGAGCCACGCGCTAGATCGGGAGCGATTATGTCGCGCACACTTGTACTCAATGCCACCTATGAACCGCTGGGTGTCGTCTCAGACCGCCGCGCACTCATTCTTGTTCTCAATGCGCGAGCAGTGATGATTGAAGATTCAGGTGAAGTTTTACGTCACGCACATGGTGAGATGTCGATGCCTTCAGTTATTCGCCTAACAAAATTTGTTCGTATTCCATATCGTCATGCAGTTCCACTTTCACGACGTGCAATATTTGCTCGCGATGGTGGCCATTGTGTTTATTGCAATGCACCTGCAACCTCAATCGATCATGTCATTCCACGTAGTCGTGGTGGTGGTCACAATTGGGAAAATGTTGTCTCGGCATGTCATCGATGTAATCATTTGAAAGCTGACAAGCCACTCAAAGAGATGGGCTGGAAACTGCGTTCACTTCCACGCGAACCTGTTGGAGCAGCATGGAGAATTCTTGGAACTGGTCGCACAGATAAAGTTTGGTTGCAATATTTAGAACCATTTGGCGTGGCAGCGGCAACAGCTTAAATCGTTTAGAATAATTCCCATGATGAATCACCTGAGTAATGTCGCTTCACTACGTTCGATTGCACAAGAGGGTGTGATTTTGCCACGAGTTGGTTTGAGTGTTTTTGAAACAGTCGTCACCTACGTCGCCGTACCGCTGGGACTCTTTTTCGCAATCGCGTTAGTAACCTACGCATTCACAAGTGATCGCAGCAAGAAATCAAAAAGTTCTGCAATTACTACTATCGAATAGCAGTTATTACTTATCGCAGTTCTGGGCTTTGAGTGCACGAGAAAGTGCATCCCGGCCCTCAGCTACAACTCGGCGCAAGGCACCTGCTGAATCTTTTCCAGTTACGTCCAGCCAATTTTGCGTTTTGGCTAGAGTTGATTCAGTAACTATAAATGTTGGAAAAGTAAGAATCGCAGTTGTTTCAGCAATTTCAAATCCCTTGTTTTTCCAGAGGTCATTGAGCATTGCAAAATACTGATCAACATATGGTTCTAACAAATGAGAATGCAATGGCAAATTGAAACCACGACATGTGTAGGCGTGAATCGTGTTGCTCAAATTCTCATTTATAACTGATGCAAATGCTTTTGCTTTGGCTTCTGCGCTCGGAATAGCTGCATATGCATAGGCAGCATTTTGTTTTCCATGGGCAGTGTTATCGCGCTCTAGTTCTGCCTCAATATCAGATGCACCCAAGACTCCACGTTTGATTGCGCAGATAAAGAGATACCAACGAAGATCTGCATCGATGGCAAGGCCGGCAACGCTACCGCCGAGAATTGCAGTGATGCGCTCGTTTTGTGCAGAAGTTACCGCAGCATCTGCAAAGGCTTTTGCATATTGAAGTTGGTGATCACTTCCAGGCTTTGCACCATCTAGAAATTTTTCCATGGCATTAGCCAAAGTAAGTCGAAGTCCTTGGCGCTTACTTGGATGGCTATATTGCCAAATAGCAGTATCGAGTTGTCCAATAGTTGTAGTGACAATAGAAATATCACTCTCATCGGCTAGGGCATTGAGTGCGATGGTGAGGTAATCAGAAGTAGATAGCTCTCCATCGCGTACCGAATCCCAAAGTGAAGCCCAAATAAGAGAGCGCGCTAATGGATCACGGAGTTTTCCAAGATGGCTCTTCAGAGTTGAAATTGATCGCTCATCAAAGCGCAATTTTGCATACGAGAGATCGCCATCGTTGATAAGAATAAGATCAGCGACTTTTTCTCCAACAAGTTCAGAAACAGAAGTGAGTGGACCGGCAACATCGAGCGCAGCATTCTTACGGCGCACTAGCTCACCACCTGCAATATCGAATAGTCCGACTTTCAAACGGTGTGGGCGCAGTTCTGTTGAACCAATCGGCATCGTTGGAGCTTCTTGCTTGACTGCTATCGCGGAGTAAGTGCCATCGGTAACAGTGATTTCTGGGCGCAAAGTATTGACGCCCGCTGTTTGCAACCAAGTCTTTGCCCAAGGTTTGAGGTCGCGCCCACTTGTTGCCTCGAGTTCAACCATCAGATCATTGAGGGTGGTGTTTTTGAATGCATGCTTTGTGAAATAAATACGCAATGCATCGATAAAGTTTTGACGTCCAACATGTTCAACTAATTGTTGAAGCACAGATGCGCCCTTGGCATAAGAAATTCCATCAAAGTTTGTTCGTACTGCTTCCAGATCTTCCATCGCAACGGCAATTGGGTGGGTAGATGAGAGTTGATCTTGGCGGTATGCCCAGTTCTTTCGAAGTGCGTTGAATTCAGTCCATGCATGCGTGTACTTCGTTGCCTCACTTGTAGCCATGTACGAGGCCCACTCAGCGAATGATTCATTGAGCCAGAGGTCTTCCCACCATTTCATTGTTACTAAATCGCCAAACCACATATGCGCCATCTCATGAAGAATTGTGCTGGCACGACCAAGATGCTTGCTCTCGGTTACTTTACTTCGGAAAATAAGAACGTCTTCGTGGAAAGTTACACACCCAACGTTTTCCATTGCGCCCCAGTTATATTCAGCAACTGCAAGCTGGTCATATTTCCCAAAGGCATATGCAAGCCCAAAAGTTTTTTCGAAATAGGTAAATCCTTGCTTGGTAATCTCAAATATATTTTCAGCATCGACATATTTGAAAAAAGATTTACGAGCATAAATTCCAAGCGGAATTGTCTTTTCACCTTTGTATTCATCGTGCACATGCTGATATGGACCAGCGACAATTGCTGTGACATAGGTTGAAATTACCTGAGAAATTTTGAATTGCGTGTGTTTTGAATCGGTTCCAACTTCCTTCACGGAATCTACTTCGTAGTTAGAAATAATTTCCCAATGTTTTGGGGTGATAGTGCTAATTGTAAATGTTGCTTTTTGATCTGGTTGGTCAAAGCAGGCATACATGCGGCGTGCATCGCCAGTTTCAAACTGGGTGTAAAGATAGACCTCGTTATCGGATGGATCTACAAAGCGATGGAGACCCTCACCGGAATTCGAATAAATACCTTCATGTTCAATCACTAAGAGATTTTCTACAGCTATTGCTGGTAAATATATTGTTTCACCATCAAATTTTGGATCGAATGTAACACCATTCAGACTCGCTGAAATGACTTTCTTTCCAACGGCATCAATAAATGTTGATTCACCTGGCTTGATACCTTTGAACTTAATTGCAGTCTTGACGAGAAAAGTTTCAGCCCCCGTTGTCAGATCCAAATCAATGACATAGCTTTCGACCTTCAAAATTGCCGAACGCGCTGCTGCCTCTGCTTGGGTGATATTTACTCCTGGCACTGTGAACTCCTTTTAAGACTCGATTTCAATGTTGTTATCCAACCATGACAGAGTTACCTTATGGAACGCCCTACAAACCGCTCGTACACCATTCGCGGTTCACGCATCACTGAGGCACAAAAAGCTGCCAAGGATGCCTTATGGCTTACATATGGAATTGCCTACAGGCAAGAAAAACTTGATCTCAAATCTGTTTTTCCTACATTTGAAAAAGTTGTCGTTGAAATTGGATTTGGAATGGGTGAGGCTACTGCTCATATAGCGCAGCATCTTCCAGAGACTGCCTTCATAGCAATTGATCTACATCCTCCTGGAATCGGTAAATTGCTTGGTCGCATCGATGAAGCAAAATTGAGCAACATTAAAGTTATCGAAGAAGATGCCCACATGGTTTTGCATTACATGATCGAGGATCAATCTATTGATGGTTTCCACTTGTATTTCCCTGATCCTTGGCCAAAGAAAAAACACCATAAGCGCCGTATTGTGAATCCTGAATTTATTGAAGTTATTCATACAAAATTAAAAATTGGTGGCTATTTTCACATTGCAACTGATTGGGTTCCTTATGCTGAGCGTATCGAAGAAGTTTTTGCTCAATCGAATTTATTTTCCGGGGGAGTAGTTGCTAAACCGGAATGGCGTCCGTTGACTCGTTTTGAGGGTCAGGGACTTGATAAAAAGCACCGCGTTACAGATTTTATGTATATTAAATAGATCCATCTTTTTCAAATTTAGTTATTAATCCAATGCGGCGTATATGGCGCTCGTCTTTACTAAAAGGCGTCGCAATAAAGGTGTCAATAATTTTCTTACACACTTCAATAGTGTGCATACGCCCACCCAGTGATAAAACATTTGCATCATTATGTGATCGAGCAAGCTCTGCAGTCTCTTCATTCCAAGCAAGAGCAGCCCTAATTCCTTTTACTTTATTGGCAGCTATCTGTTCACCATTTCCAGAACCACCTAAAACAATTCCAAGTGATGCGGGATCACTAGCAACTGCTTGCGCCGCCGGAATGCAAAAAACTGGGTAATCATCGAGTGCGTCATATTCGTGAGGGCCGTGATCTGTTACTTCATGACCGTTACTTTCCAAATGTCTAACCAGTGCATTTTTGAGTTCTAAACCTGCATGGTCACTTCCAATATGTATACGCATAGCCGGATTCTCTCACGCAATCTTTGAGCAAAGGAAAACCCGCCACATATCCTGCTTATGTGGCGGGCTCTTTACCCTTTCGGAGGTTTTTTATGAAGTGATCATAAAAAAGTTATGCAGTTGCAGCAGGTGATGGAATTGCTGGTGCACCCATCGCTCCACCACGTGAACCGCCCATCATGCCGCCATGACCGCGTCCACCTTTAGCACCTTTTGGAGCACCAGAGAAACCTGCTCCACGAGTTGCATTCACCATTGCAGTTACTCCAGCAGTGAGATTTGATTTCATTGCTGTAGCTTGCGCTGCAGTTAATTTTCCTGCAGTAACAGCTGCATCGATTTGTGTAGTCTCTTGAGCTACAAGTGCTGCAATAAGTGCATCTTTCTTAGCTCCGGCAATTGTTGCTAGTGAATCACCGGCGAGCATGCGTGACTTAATTGTGGCTGTATCGACTCCGATTGTGTCGGAGATCAGTTTTTGTGCTGCAGCAGCTTGTGTATTTAGTGCACGCATAGGTCGACCCATAGGTGCCCCATTATTTGCACGTTGTGCAGTTTGTGCAGCAGTAATAGCGGCTGTGATTGCATCGGCCTGTGCTTGAGTAATCGCACCCTTTCCTACAAGAGCAGATAGAACTGATGCAAGTTGTGCACTTTGTCCGCCCATCATCGCTCCCGCTGGATTAGTAGTTGCCGCAACACGTGTATTTGTTCGAACCGTCGAAATTTTAGTTAATGATTTTGTAGATGCATTTGCAAATCCCACTGTGCCAATTGTTAGTGCAGCAGTTGTAATTACGATTGCAATGACCTTCTTCTTTGATGACATTTGAATGTCTGCCTTCCTTCTCTTGAAGTATCGGTGCCTTTGACTATTCGCCATTGACTACTCGTAGATAACTCTCCAATGATGAAAGGAGCAGGTAAAAATCCTTAATGCACCTTGTGAATTTTTCCCATTGCCCCAGGCTCGCGAATAGGGCGAGCGCCTTAGAAAGTAATGACAAGTGATGGGTATCTCCCGATTCCCGCAGGTTATTCACAGTTTCACACTGAATCGGAGAAATTTATGTCAACTACATTCAGGAGCAACCAATGAAAAGAAATTCCCTAACAATAATTTCAACCGCACTCTTATTATTAGTACCAGTCAATAGTTTTGCAGCAACCAAAGCCTCCGTTAGTAAACCGAAATCAGCAGGTAGAACAATTGCAGCTACTACAAACACAATTCTTAGTGGAATCACTCCACCTAATTCACTTATCGGAATCAATGGTGACTTTTATATCGATACAAAAAATTCACATATCTACGGTCCGAAAACAAAAGGTAAATGGCTTCTTCCAACTCCACTCAAAGGATCACAAGGAGCAGCTGGTGCTGATGGTAAAAATGGTTTAGATGCAAAATTGGTTTCATCAAGTTCTCTACAAAGTGGAACTCAAGGCCCTCAAGGTGAACGCGGAGCAACAGGTGCAACTGGACCGCAAGGACCTTCGGGTGCATCAGGCTCAGGAAGTGGTCCAGCCGGTGCAACAGGTCCAACAGGTGCTAAAGGCGACACTGGAATAAGTGGTGCTAAAGGTGACACTGGATTAACTGGATCAATGGGTTCACCGGGAGCAACTGGATCAACGGGACTTACAGGACCAACAGGTCCATCCGGAAGTAACGGAACAAATGGAAGTGCGGGCTCAACGGGTGCTCAAGGTTCTATTGGACTAACTGGATTTACAGGCGCAAATGGTGATCGTGGTGCTACTGGTTCAAATGGAATAGATGGCACTAATGGCACTAATGGTGCAAAAGGTGCCGATGGGACTAATGGAACAAACGGAACGAATGGTTCTGTTGGTGAAAAGGGAGCGACTGGAGCTGCAGGGCCATCCAATTCTTATTTTATTAATATTCCAAGTTGGAGTCTTTCAACCGGAACACCAAAAAGCAGTAATTCATTGGAGTTTGGAACTCTCATTGCGAACACGTCCTACACGTTTCAAATAATTTTAGATGGAACGTTTTCAATAGCAAATTCGAGTGCTTTTTATTTCGATATGCAAGTGAACACAACTTCAAATCTTTCACTTGTTAGTAGCCAACTATTTGTTAGCGATGCAAAAGGATATGTAAATAGCATCCAATCAAGGCACTATATGTTCAACATAATTGGGACGATTTCAACAGGAGCAAACCCAGCCGCTCTTATTTTAACTGCAACGGATGTTGTTGGAATTACGGGTACAGCTCCATTATCAATATCAGGTAAATGTGTTTTGAATTTAGTTGGCCAAGTTGGCTAATTAAAGATATGGAGCGGGTGACCGGGATCGA
>CANFXM010000029.1 GCA_947451045.1 Actinomycetota bacterium
CCTGCTTCGCTGCGAAATATTTTTATCGAGTACCAATCTGATCTTGAAAAAAATACCCTTCCGGCCCTTGATTTATCCACGTGGAGTCAGAATGGCGTTCTACTACTTAATCGCGTTCTGACCGTTTCACCAAACTCAAAAAAATCGCATGCACACTTAGGCTGGGAAAGAGTTACGACGCTCATCGCTCAGGAACTTGGGGCGAGAGATATTGTTGCAATTTTGTGGGGGAATAGAGCTCAAGAACTCAAAAAATATTTCCGTAAAGAATGGGTCATTGAAAGTGTTCACCCAAGTCCACTCTCTGCCTATCGGGGATTTTTTGGATCCAAGCCCTTCTCGAAAACAAATGAGATTCTCAGAGACCATGGTTTGCCACCTATTGTTTGGTAACAAAAATAGGAGGGCCCAGGTTTCCCTGTGCCCTCCTATTCTAATTTTCTTAGTTATTTACCTATCCATGTATTGATAGGAGAAGCCAAGAAGTAAATCATGAAGAGTCCTGAAACGAGTAGAAGCAAAGGATGGATCTCTTTACGTCGTCCTTGGACTACTCGAATTACTACATATGAAACAAAACCAGCACCGATACCTACTGAAATGCTGTAGGTGAATGGCATCAGTACGATGGTAAGGAATGCAGGGATAGCAATTCCGTAATCATCCCAATCAACATTCTTTACCTGTGTCATCATCAAGAAACCTACGATGACAAGAGCTGGTGTTGCAGCCTCATAAGGAATAACAGCGACAAGAGGAGCAAGGAAAGTTGTGAGCAGGAATAGAACACCAGTAACTACTGATGCTAAACCTGTACGCGCTCCTTCGCCTACACCTGAAGCAGATTCGATATAGCTTGTGTTAGAAGAAATACTTCCAGCACCGCCAGCAACTGCAGCTAATGAGTCGACAAGCAAGATTCGATCATTGTTTGGAATGTTTCCATCTTTGTCAATCAAACCAGCTTCGTGCCCAATGGCTGTCACTGTTCCTACTGTGTCAAAGAAGTCAGAGAGCAACAAGGTGAAGATGAATAGGATTGCAGTGATTGCTGATACTCGGCTAAAAGATCCGAATAAGTTGAAGTGACCGAATAATCCGAAGTTAGGAGTTCCAACTATTTTCGAAGGAATTGAAGGAACATTGAGTCCCCAACCCTTTGGATTTACCGCACCAGTTGCACCGTTGAAATTTGGGCCAATTTTGAAGGCTTTTTCTACGATAACTGCAACAACTGTTGCAGAGGCGATACCGATAAGCAGCGCACCTTTAACTTTTTTGACCATGAGAGCAATCATCAAAAAGAGGCCGAGTGCAAAAACAATGATTGGCCAACCAACAAGTGTTCCGCCATCACCAAGAGTTACAGGTACTGGACCAGATGAAGTTCTACGCACGAAACCAGCATCAACAAGACCAATGAGTGCGATAAATAATCCGATACCCACCGAGATTGCGATTTTTAGTTGTGCAGGAACAGCTTTGAATACAGCGGTTCTAAAGCCTGTCAACACAAGGATAGTGATGATCAAACCTTCAATAACGATGAGCCCCATTGCATCTGCCCATGTCATCTTCGAAGCAATACCGACTGCAACGAATGTGTTGAGACCAAGACCAGTTGCAAGAGCCAATGGATAATTTCCAAGTACGCCCATAAGAATTGTCATAATTCCAGCGATAAGGGCTGTCATGGCAGCAACAGCTGCCAAATTAGGTGCATCTCCGCCACCTATAAATTTTCCATCTCCATCTTTGGCTAAGCCGATGATGAGCGGATTGAGTGCAACGATGTAGGCCATCGTAAAGAATGTAACGAAACCGCCACGAACTTCACGTCCTACAGTTGAACCACGTTCTGATATTTTGAAAAAGCTATCAAGCATGGTGGACCTTTCTGATTTTGGTGTCGGGGGTGGTTGCGACCCCGTGTGATTTCACGGCTCACAAGCCGGGGGGAGATGCACCCACAGTAATCGTTACCTAGCGGTAATTCGGGAGACGACACCAAGTGAAATCGCGATGGATTGGCCAATAAATAGGGCAAAAAGGGCTGTTCCTAGTCCTATGCGCCCACCTAGTAGTGCGCCTAGGACTAAAACTGTAGCTTCAATGGCCAATCGGATTCTGCCAACTCGAACGCCTGTTTTATTATGCAGAGCTGTCATGAGTCCGTCGCGAGGCCCCGGACCTAAGCCACAGGTGATGTAGAAGGTTGATCCCATACCGACTAGCGCGATTCCCACTACACAATAAATAATTCCAATGAAATAATTGTGCGGTATTGGAAAAAATAAAACACCGAATTCAATAGCGGCGGCTATGAAAATAATATTCATCAAAGTACCGAATCCAGGTTTCTCACCGAGTGGAATCCAGAAAAGTAGTACAAGTGAACTCAATATGAATGTGGACCATCCCAAACTAATGTGTATATGTTGGGACAAACCTTGAGCAAGGACAGACCAAGGAGCATTTCCAATATGGCTTTGAATAAGTAATGAATCCCCAAGACCGAAAATAATTAGTCCAAAAATTAAAATCGTGGCTCGACTTACTGAGAGATCCCAGCGTCCATTCCCAGTCCACGGCATAACTGGAATAGTTTTATGCGGGCGCAGCCAATGTGCAATTGAATTCAATGACATTACGGCAGGCTACTACACGCTACGCTTATCAGATGGAATTTACCTATGTGCAATCGATTATTACAGGACTAATTCAAGGAATAACGGAACTTTTTCCAGTCTCCTCGCTCGGTCATGCAGTTTTGGTTCCAGCATGGATTGGTGGCACTTGGTCGAATTTCACGACAGATCCAAAGTCACCTTACTTAGTAGTCACGATTGCATTTCATGCGGCCAGTGCGATCGCTCTTTTTCTAGTTTTCCGCAAAAGATGGTTTGAACTCATTGGTGGTGGCTTGGCTTCTCTTCGGGGTCGACATACAAATGCATCACGAGTATTTTGGCGAGTATTACTTGCCACAATCCCAGTTGCTATCATTGGTTTTATTTTTGAGAAGAAATTGCGTGATCTTTTTGCTAGCCCAGCGGCTGCCGCTATCTTCTTAACAATCAATGGAGTCGTACTTTTTGCAGCGGAACGCCTTAGCTCGAGAAGTAACAAGTCTCATTCAAGCGAAGATTCAAATTCGCAAATTGTAGAACACCTCAGTGTCCCTGCTGCGGTTGTAGTGGGTTTCGGCCAATCCTTTGCGCTCTTAGCTGGAATAAGTCGATTCGGTGTAAGCATGAGCGCAGGTCTAATCAAAAAACTATCGCACGCCACTGCTTCAGATTTTGCTTTTCTTTTAGCTCTACCAGTAATTGCAGGAGCTGCATTTGTAAAACTCCCAGATCTTTTCACACCCCAATATCATTCTTTGTTGGGAGCAATAGCGCTCGGCTCTCTCGTATCATTTGTAGCCACGTATGCCTCCGTTACCTTTTTAGTTCGATGGTTTAAGACCAAAACTCTTTACCCATTTGCTATTTATTGTTTGATTATCGGTATCGCTTCAATAGTTAAGTTTGGGTAGTTTTTTTACAATGTTTCCAGGTATCGGCACCCTCATCAATATTGCCACCATCGTTTCTGGTGCAACCTTTGGTGTACTTATTGGCAACAGAATGAAAAGTAAGACTCGAGACTTACTCACCGATGTACTTGGCTTAGTCACCATCCTGGGCGCAGGCAGTGCGCTTATTCCTTTATGGTCAGTGCGATTTATACAATCACTTCCTTCCGGGACTTCCCTTTTAACAATTTTAGGTTCGTTGCTCATTGGAGGATTGATTGGTTCGGCGCTTTCGCTCGAAGATCGTCTTGATGGTGCAGGGGAGTACTTACGTAAAAAATTTGGTGCATCTCAAGAGAGCCCATTTGTTGAAGGATTTGTTTCAGCTTCATTGCTCTTTGCTATTGGACCATTAGCAATTTTAGGAAGTATTAGCGATGGTATGTCCAATGGAATCGATCAACTCTTACTCAAGAGCACACTCGATTTTTTCGCCGCGATGGCATTTGCAACATCGTTAGGATGGGGAGTGGCGGTCTCGGCGATACCAGTTGGCCTTTATCAAGGCGCCTGGACTCTTATAGGTTTTGGTCTAGGCAAAATACTTTCTGGTTACCAAATTGATGCAATGACCATTGTTGGTGGCGTGATGTTAATCTGTATTGCATTACGCTTACTCAAAATTCGAAGCGTTGCAGTGGGTAATTTACTTCCAGCCCTTGTTATCGCACCGTTGCTAGCGCTTCTTTTACATTCCTTTATTTAGATTGTGGAGGCGTCGATAACAAATCGATATTTCACATCGCTGGCAACAGTTCTTTCATACGCTGCATCCACATAGTCTGCGCTAATTACCTCTACATCGCTGACAATGTTGTGTTTGCCACAAAACTCAAGCATTTCCTGAGTTTCAGGGATTCCACCGATCATGGAACCAGCCATAGAACGACGACCATTGAGTAGAACGCCAGGTTGAACTGAATATGGTTCACCAGGTAGACCAATAACGACAAGAGTGCCGTCTAACTTGAGCAGTTCGAGATATTCGTTGATATCTAAACGAGCACTGACGGTATTGAGAATGAGATCAAAAGACTTGTGCAATGGTTTTAGGTTCGAAATATCTTTGGTTGAAACAAAGTGATCAGCACCCATAGCGAGTGCATCTTTTTCCTTACTTGGTGAGTGTGAAAATACAGTTACATCTGCTCCAAGAGCGTGTGCAAACTTCACACCCATGTGCCCAAGGCCGCCAAGTCCCATAATTCCTACTTTGACACCAGGTCCGGCACCCCAGTTCTTGAGAGGCGAAAAGAGTGTGATTCCAGCACACAGAAGAGGTGCAACACCACTTTGATCCAGATGTGCGGGTACATGAATTGCATAGTCTGCATCGATAACAAATCTATTTGAATACCCACCCATAGCAACGGTTTTACCATCTCTTTCATAACCGTTATAGGTACCAGTCATTCCTTCTTCGCAATAATTTCCTAAACCCTTTTTACATGAGTCGCATGTGCGACATGAATCGACGAATACACCGACTCCAACACTTTCAGCAACTGTGAAAGAAGTAACTGCTGATCCCAGCGCACTGACTCTTCCTACAATTTCATGACCTGGAACCATTGGAAATATTGCAGGACCCCACTCTTCGCGAACTTGGTGTATATCTGAGTGACAGATACCGGCATATGTAATATCGATTGCAATGTCATTTGGTCGAAGTGCTCGTCGCTCAAATTCATATGAGATGAAAGGAGTAGATGCTGCTGTTACTGCGAGGGCGCGTGTTTTCATGATCTCTCCTTGGTGTTATTGAGCTGGTCTCTAGAGTGTGAAGGGTAATGGTTCGGTGGAAATATGTGCAGCACGCGATCCGCGAGCCGTGACCTGGCGCATGTGGTGACGACGGCAAAGGACTTCGTAGGCGACTTCGTTACCAGGTGCGACATCTCCGACGACAACTTGTTCGCCTTCAACAACCATGACTCCGCCAACGGTGCGCGCATTATGTGTTGCTCGAGCGCCACACCAACAGAGAGCTTCAACCTGCAAAGTATTAACTCGATCGGCAAGCTCTACTAATCGCGCCGAACCTGGGAAAAGCGAGGTTCTAAAATCAGTCAAAATTCCAAATGCAAAAACATCGATGCTTAGGCCATCAACAATGCGCGCTAACTGATCTATCTGCTCGCTTTCGTAAAATTGGGCCTCATCGCAAATAATGTAATCAACCCTTTTTCCCATCGAAAGTTGATCAACGACATATTTGTGAATATCTATCGAAGGATCAATTTCAAGAGCTGGACTTTGTAGGCCCAATCGAGATGAAATTACGCCTTTTCCTGCTCGATCCTGTGATGTGAAAATTATTCCAGTGCGACCACGACTTTCATGGTTATGAGCGGTTTGTAGTGCGAGTGTAGATTTTCCGCTATCCATAGTTCCGCAGTAATAAATGAGTTCGGCCACGTCTCTATCTTTGCATGATTTTTATAATGACGGCTACTTCTAAAGTATCGCCTTGGCCTTGAGGCTTTTTGCTAGATCGCCAGCAAGTAGGCGTGACATTTGTACCGAGATATGAGACGCATCCCGATATGCAACTGTTTGTGAAACAACTGCAGGACACAGCTGCGAACATAACCAGGAAGTGGGGTCAATGACTTTGAAACCTTGGCCACGATCAAGTGGACTGCGCAAGGAATTATCACAGGAAGAGGCACGTTGAGTTTCTAAACATGAGGGGATATCTCGTAACGGATGAGGCGTGTCAGAGATTAGTACTAGCCGCGAACTCAAGGGTTGTAAATTTTTGAGTAAAGATATTTCTCCAGCCGACCACCAAGAACTTCGATTCTTTATATTTGCAGGTGGATCGTAATATGAATAGTTACTTGTGATAACAGCAAAGGCATTGACTTTCTTTATTCGAGAAAGTGCATATGTTCGCCACGCTGCACATTGTTTCATTCGAAAGCCGCCACGATCTGGTAAGAGAACTTCGATGGCAGGGCAAGAGGATTTAGTGAGAGAAAGAATTCTTAAATGGGAAGATGTAGCGATTTCTTCGAGAGCAGGAAACCATTGGGCAGCATGTGAATCGCCAAAGAGAACAATCGTCTTTGAACTTGTGAGATCGCCATAAAAACAAGAAGGGCCCTTGGTTTCTCCAAAACTGAGATGACATTTATCAGCGTAAATCTTTGGTTCTGCCGTGACTGTCTTCAAGTTAAGTACAAGAGGAGACTTTCCGGTAATAGTGATTGCGGTCGAAGTTGTACTCAGTATGAGAGAACCTATAAGTACGCACACCGTTGTTGTTGCTAGGGCGCCTGTGTAAATCACGCGTCCACTCATGGAACGAACTCTCAGTGGCTCTTCCAAAAATTGATGAGTCAGTTGAGCCAATGCAAGTGTCATGGCAATACAGAGCACTCTTTCAATCAAAGTTATTGGCCTAGCCAGCAATGTGCTTGGGAGTACCAGTAGTGGCCAATGCCATAGATAGAGTGGATACGAAATGGCGCCCAACCACTGCGATACGCGGTTATTCGAAATCATATTCATAGCTTTTGGCCACTGTGAAATACTCAAAATTAAGATCGCTGTAGATAGCACCGGTAATAACGCAGCGGTTCCAGGAAACTTTGTATTTTCGTTATCAACGAGAGCAGAAAGGAGAAGAGCCACAAAAGCGATGGCTGCTATAGATCTTAAAGGTAATTTTTTTGCAGGTATGAACAAGAGAAGGGCGCCTATTCCAAGTTCCCAAGCACGAGATGGTAGAGAATAGAAAGCCCAGATGGGCGAAGTATTTGTTTGGAAGAGTGAGAACAAAAACGAAATTATCGTGACACTCGTAATAGTTAGAAATTGAAAGCGTCTAGATTTTCGAGATATAAACAAGATGAAAAGTGGCCAGAGTAAATAGAATTGTTCTTCAACAGCAAGAGACCAATAGTGAAGGACTGGGGAAGGCGTGGCATTCAGATTTTGATAATCATTGTGCCACCACGCGAAAAGATAATTCGAAACATACAAGCTGGCAGCAATAAAATCTTTTCCCAATGTAGCGCGTGTATTTGAGGGCAAAAACGCCCACGAAAAAATTGCGGTTGTTACTAATACCAAAGCCGATGATGGAAGTAATCTTTTGATGCGACGTTTATAAAAAGCAGCTAATTTAATTGTTCCTTTGATAAAACTTTCCTGAAGTAATAAACCGGTAATCAGGTATCCGGAAATGACGTAGAAAATATCGACACCTATAAAACCGCCGGAAATAAATTTGGCGTGAAATGCGATGACCAGAATTGCGGCAAGGGCGCGCAAACCCTGAATCTGTTGAATTCGCATTGTCAGCAAATAGCGAGCGAGGTTATTGTGACGTGGGGGTATTTTTGAAGAATTTTCTCTCTTCCGCCCAATGCAGCTATTTCCATTAAAGTAATAATGCCCGTGATCTTTCCACCACATAATTCAATAAGTTCGATTGCTGCGCACATGGTTCCACCTGTAGCTAGAACATCATCGACTAATAAAACATTCTTTGCCTTATCAAGTGAATCGGTATGTATCTCTAAAGTATCTGCGCCGTATTCCAAGCCATAGCTCTTTGAATATGTCTGGAAAGGTAACTTTCCGCTTTTGCGGATGGGGATGAACCCTCTATTACTTTTGATGGCAATCGCTGAGGCAAGAATGAAACCTCTGGCTTCAATTCCAGCGATGAGATCACTCGCATCTGCGTGAAGCGAGAGCGTCTCGATGACCTTTGAAAATGCTGCTCGATCTAAAAGCAGCGGAGTTATATCTTTGAATTGGATACCGGGCTTAGGGTAGTCGGGGATGGTTCGAATCAATGCAAGGGCTTCATCTATCGTCATTCGATACCACCGCATCTTTGAGAAAGATTTACTTCTGGTGTCCGAGAAGGGAGTTGAACCCTCAATCCCTTTCGAGAACTAGCACCTCAAGCTAGCGCGTCTGCCAATTCCGCCACCCGGACGAGTGCGGGCTAACGATAGCAACGAAGGCGGGGTAGGTGCAAAAAATGCTCTAAAGGCGAGACAATAGAGAGATGAACCAACAAGAGCGAGATGAACTCGAAGCCGAAACAATTCGAATTTGTCAGGAATTGATTCGTATTCCCAGTGTCAATTATGGAGATGGCAAAGGTGATGAAAAGGCTATTGCGCAATACGTTGTCAATTTGCTCGCTGAAGTAGGTATCGTGGCACAAAGTTTTGAATCCGCTCCGGGTCGCGTTAATGTGATTGCAAATATCGAAGGAATTGATGCAACACGACCGGCTCTTGTATTACATGGCCATCTCGATGTTGTTCCGGCAGATGCTGCAGATTGGTCAGTTGATCCTTTCGCTGCAGTTATAAAAGAGGGAATGATATGGGGACGCGGCGCTGTTGATATGAAAAATATGGATGCAATGATGTTAGCGACAGTGCGTTCATGGGCGAGACGAGGTTACAAGCCACCGCGTCGAATAGTCCTAGCTTTTTTTGCTGATGAAGAGGCAGGCAGTCTTTTCGGTTCACGGTGGATGGTGAAAAATCATCCTGAAGTTTTCAACGATTGTTCTGAAGCCGTTTCAGAAGTAGGTGGGTTTTCTGTAACGGTGGGGGAGAACAAGAGACTCTATTTTGTAGAGACTGCTGAAAAGGGAATTCACTGGATGCGACTAACGGCACACGGTCGCGCTGGACATGGATCGATGGTCAATGACGAGAATGCACTTACTCGATTAGCAGAAGCAGTAGCAAAGATAGGCAATCATCAATGGCCACAGCGCTATACAAAGACTGTGAAGATTCTCTTTGAACACGTTGCTAAAGCCACCAATAAACCTTTCAATGTTGCTGACTTGCGCCCACTGCTCAAAGAACTTGGAAATACTGCGCGAATGATTGGCGCTACGTTGCAAAACATCGCGAATCCATCGATGCTCGAAGCTGGATATAAAGCCAACGTAATTCCACAAAGTGCAAGCGCTGTTATCGACGGGCGATTTCTTCCGGGTTACGAAGATGAACTCAATTCAACTATTCGCGAAATAATTGGCCCTGATATCACGATCGAAACTATCACTCGCGATATTGCACTAGAGAATGATTTTTCTGGTCCATTAGTTGATGCAATGTGTAGAGCCCTTGAAAGTGAAGACCCCGAAGGTATTCCAGTTCCTTACCTAATGAGTGGCGGAACGGATAATAAAGCGCTATCAGAACTTGGAATTATCGGTTATGGCTTTTCCCCTTTAAAACTTTCACCAGAACTAGATTTTATGGCACTTTTTCATGGCGTAGATGAACGGGTAGAAATCGAAGGACTTACATTTGGCGTACGGGTGCTCTCTCACTTCCTTGAGAACTGCTAAGGCGCAGATATTTCATCGAGTACCTGACGCACGATGTCAGGCAAAGTAATTTCTTCGCTAGTTAGGGCCCCGCGCAATTGTGCGCCAGTACGTGCGCCGATGATTGCACTTGTGACACCAGGGGCATCTCGTACCCATGAGAGTGCAACTTCGAGTGGTGAGTAGCCAAGCCCCTGAGCCGCAACACATACTGCGTCAACAATTCGGCGACTACGTTCGTCTAAATATGGATCAATGAAATGTGCGAAGTGAGGTGAAGCTCCACGGGAGTCACTAGGAGTTCCTTGGCGATATTTTCCTGTCAACACACCGCGGCCCAATGGTGACCACGCAAGAAATCCAACTCCTAACGTTTGAGAACTTTCAAGTACTTCACTTTCAACTAAGCGATTGAGAAGCGAATACTCATTTTGCATAGTTGCAATTGGTGCTTTCATCGCATGCGATTCCTGAATCGTGGTTGCGCGCGCACCTTGCCAGCCAGAATAATTTGAAATTCCTACATATCGTGCTTTTCCTGATGAGTAAGCGAAATCCAGCGCCGAGAGAGTGTCTTCAAGTGGAACTGCTGGATCCCATGAATGTACTTGCCATAAATCAACATAATCAGTCCCAAGACGGGTTAAAGATTTTTCTAGCTGCGAAATCAAGGAATTGCGAGATGCATCAATTTTGCTTTCACCATCAATAAAATTTATTCCTGCTTTTGTTGCAATAACAATCTCTTCTCGCGCAAAGAGAGTTCCAATAAGACCACCGATAACTCTTTCGCTGTCCCCATCGCCATACGTTGAAGCCGTATCAATGAAATTTCCACCTATCTCAATATAGGCACGGCATTGGTCGGCGGCTTCGTGCTCATCTGTATCGCGACCCCACGTCATTGTTCCGAGGCCAAGGCGCGAAATGTCGAGTCCTGTTTTTCCTGCTCGTCGCATTTCCATGACGTGACCTTAGCAAGAGCGCAAGCGCTACGTTGCGATAGCCTTGGGTAATGTCGTTAGTAGTTCTTATTCGCCACGCACATTCCCAAGCCAATGCTCTGGGAGTTCTTTCTGGACGACGTCCAAATATTGATCTCAGTGAAAAAGGGATTAAACAAGCACTGGAATTGAGAGATCGTCTAGGAACTTTTCCAATAAAGGAAGTACGAGTAAGTCCACTGCAGCGATGTTCCCAAACCATCGCACCGTGGCTAGATGTTCACAAAAAAGTACGAGTTCTAGAAGATGTAGATATTACCGAGGTCGATTACGGTAAATGGAGTGGAAAGAAACTCTCGGTCTTATCCAAAGAAAGTTTGTGGAAGATTGTCCAGTCCAATCCCAGCAGAGCATATTTCCCACAAGGTGAGGGCTTGATGGCAATGCAGGCCCGGGCTCTACATTCGCAACATGCGGCGCTGAGTGCGAAGGGTCAGGGGGCAGTGGTTCTGGTGAGCCATGGGGATGTTATTAAATCTTTAGTAGCGGCCAATTTAGGAATGCATTTAGATGATTTCCAAAGAATAATCATCGATCCTGCCTCAATAACAATTTTTGATTTCAGTAGTTCACAACCACGTCTTTTGCTTCTCAACGAAACACGCTCTTCTGTTCACGAGCTGCTAACACCAAGTCGTAAAACTCGCTATCTAGTCGGCGGTGGCAGCGGTGTTGACGTAAAGAAGAAAAAATAGATGGCGCGAATAATTCATTCCTACGACCCACCCGAGCGCTTCGTCGCGGGTACGGTTGGTGAACCAGGGGAGCGGGCATTCTTTTTACAAGCGCGATCAGGTTCTCGCATTACTAGTGTTGTTTTGGAAAAAACACAGGTGGCTGCTTTAGCAGAACGCATAGAGGTGTTATTGCGTGATTTGCGCAGAAATAATTCAGGCATCGCCCTGATTCCATCGGCTCGAGATGAAGCCCCGTTGGAGCAACCTATTCTTGAAGAGTTTCGGGTCGGCGTTATTTCACTCGCGTGGGATGAAGAAAAAAAAATGGTTTGTATTGAATGTGAGGAAATGCTTGAAGAGGGCGAAGAAGACGAATCTGGAGATTTACTACGTGTATATTTATCACCAGGAAGTGCCACGGCATTTGCTCAACGCTCACTCATTGTTGTAGTTGCAGGCAGACTTCCTTGCCCGTTTTGTTCAATACCTATTGACCCACGCGGTCACTTATGTCCGAGGGCCAATGGATACCGTCGCTGATTTAGAGATTCTAAGCAAAGGCGATTTAGAAATTAGCGCTCGCCTCGTTGATGCGTCGAATGCAACGCTATTTGGAACGCTCTCAGTTGATGATGTCACGATGAACTGTATTTACAAACCAATTGCAGGGGAACGTCCACTATGGGATTTTCCAGATGGACAGTTGGCTCATCGCGAATATGCAGCGTATCTTGTGAGCGAATTCCTTGGTTTTGAAATTGTCCCACCGACAGTACTTCGAGACGGTCCATACGGATTAGGAATGGTTCAAAAATGGATTGATATTGATGAAGATATTGATTTGGCAGAGTACTTCTCGCGTGATGATTCTCAATTACGAAAGATGGCGCTCTTTGATGCACTTATAAATAACACTGATCGCAAGATTGGTCATCTCCTACCTGCTAAGAATGGCCATCTTTTTGGGTGTGACCATGGCGTTACATTCCATACCGAAGATAAGTTGCGAACGGTTTTATGGCAATGGGCCGGCGATAAATTTAATACACAAGAGCTAGAGATTCTTACTTATTTACTTGATTCTTTCGAGGATTTGAAAGTACGCCTCACAAATTACCTGACTACCGATGAAATCCAAACTCTAGGATTGCGTGCACATCAGCTTCTTCAAGAAAAGAGTTTCCCACTACCTAATCCGAACTGGCCAAGTATTCCTTGGCCCGCGTTTTAGAGAGATGGAATAGGCTTCACAAATGAATTCTTGGCCATCTATCTACCTGCCGCCCTTGGAATCAAATTTCAAATTACCTGCACTCAGTCTGTTCAATACTGCCTCTAGTTCTATTGAAGCTCTTCCTCAAAAAGATATTTATCGAATGTACGTGTGCGGAATTACTCCTTATGACGCAACACATCTAGGACATGCTGCGACGTATATTACTTTTGACTTAATTAATCGATACTTAAGAGCAACAGGTGCGCAGGTTCTTTTCGTTCAGAATATTACCGACATAGATGACCCTTTATTTGAACGCGCAAAGAGAGATTCCGTCGACTGGAGCATCTTGGCTCGCTCACAGATTGATTTGTTTCGCGGTGATATGGTCAATTTGCACGTCATTCCTCCGCAAAATTACATAGGTGTTGTTGAAGCTATGCCTCTCATTATTGATGCTATTTCAATGATCAAAGAAAATGCGCCAACATACTTCGTGGGAGAAGATCTCTACTTTGATGTTCGTAGTGACACTGAATTCGGCAAACGCTCTCATCTCAGTTCGCAAGAAATGCAATCAATATTTGCACAACGTGGTGGCGATCCGGAGCGAATTGGTAAGAAGAACCCACTTGATGCTCTCTTATGGCTACATCATCGTGAAGGTGAACCGCATTGGTCATCGCCATTTGGTGAAGGAAGACCCGGGTGGCACATTGAATGTACAGCGATCGCACTTCACTACCTCAAGGCCGACCCAGCTTCTGATTACTCAATTGATATTCAAGGCGGCGGAAGTGATCTAATATTCCCCCATCATGAAATGAGTGCCTCTCAATCTCATGCAATAAATGGACGAGAGTTTGCGAGATCCTATGTTCATGCAGGAATGATTGGTCTTGATGGAGAAAAAATGAGCAAGAGTAAAGGAAATTTACTCTTTGTTTCAAAAATGGTCAGCGATGGAATAAATCCAATGGCAATACGCCTAGCTTTGATGTCACAGCATTACGCATCAGATCGTATGTGGGAGCAGGGGCTTCTCAACGATGCAAACTCACTTCTTCAAAGTTTAACTATTGCGCTCTCACGTGAAGAAGTCCCTCCAACGAAGCCCGTAATTGATGAGATCATTTCAGCTTTGGCAAATAATTTAGATACACCCCGCGCTCTCACAGCACTAAAGCAATGGGCAACTGATGCAAATAAGGGTGGCTATGGGGGAGAGGCAGGAGAACTGGCCAGAGCGATTGATTTATTGTTAGGAATTAGTATTTAGTCTTGAGTGCGACGGCGTAAATATCGTTCGAATTCTTTTGCAATACTTTCACCCGATGCCTCAGGAATATCGGTAGCGTCTTTACTCTCTTCTAAACTCTTTACATATTCTCCGATATCGCTATCTTCTGTGGCCATTTGTGTTACCGCCTTCTCCCACTCGATAGCCGCTTCTGGCAACGAGCCTTGTGGAAGATCTATTGATAGAAAATCTTCTAAAGAATTAATCAATGCCAATGAAGCCTTTGGTGAAGGGGACTGCGAGGCATAATGTGGAACTGCGGCCCATAGGGAGATTGCGTCGATTCCGCGCTTGAAACAGTTATCTTGAAGAATTCCTAAAATACCCGTTGGTCCTTCGTATCGTGATATTTCGACTCCTAAACGAGCAGCAATATCGGGATGAGCACCACTGCCGCTCACACTAATCGCTCGAGAGTGCGGAACATCTGCTAGTAGGGAACCCAATGTCACAACCATTGATACATCTAAATCATCGGCCAAATCGAGAATCTCGCGAGTGAATTGCTTCCAACGAAAAGAGGGCTCGGCTCCTTGAACAATTACTAAATCATTTTCTAAATGTGGAGTTTGAATTCCGAAAATTCGCGTAGTCGGCCATGTGATAGATCGAATGTGAGATTCATCTAGATCGATGATGGGTCTATTGACTTGGAAATCATAAAATTCTTCCGGATCAATTTCGGCAATGAGTTCAGGCAATATTGAAGTTGTATCACCACTCCATGCACCCAAGAGATGAGCCACCGCCCCAGTGGCTGCTTCGCCTGCATCGTTCCATCCTGTAAATGAAATCACCATTACAGGAGTACGCAGTGCGGGTATGTGGTGAATATCCATATCGACACCTTACGGTACCGTTGGACAAGTGAGTAAACAGAAATCGCCTTTGAAGAGCCCGGGCTTATTGCGTAGTGCCCTAGCTTCTCGCGTGGTGATAGCCGATGGTGCTATGGGAACCATGCTCCAGGCTGCCAATCCAACCCTAGAAGACTTTCAAGGCCATGAGGGCTGTAACGAAATACTCAATGTAAGTCGCCCCGATATTGTGGCAAGTGTTCATAATGAATATCTCGAAGTCGGCGTCGATGCAATCGAAACTAATACTTTTGGATCTAACTGGGCCAACCTTGCAGAGTACGGAATTGAAGATCGGATTTATGAACTTGCCTACGAAGGCGCAAAGATTGCGCGTGCGTGCGCCGATTCCTATTCAACGATTACTCGACCTCGATTTGTTTTAGGTTCACTGGGACCAGGCACAAAATTGCCTAGCCTTGGACATACAACCTATGAAAAGTTACGCGATGCTTATTTCACAGCATCACAAGGACTTATAGCAGGTGGCTCAGATGCGCTCCTGATTGAAACTACCCAAGATTTATTGCAAGCGAAAGCCGCAGTTAATGGAGCACGAAAAGCTATCGATGAAGTTGAAAAAGATATCGTTTTAATTGCTCAGGTAACGGTTGAAACGACTGGCACCATGTTGTTAGGTTCAGAGATTGGCGCCGCACTCAACGCCCTGGAACCTTTAGGTATTGACCTGATTGGCCTGAATTGCGCAACGGGTCCAACGGAGATGTCGGAACATTTACGTTATCTTTCAAAAAATTCAACCTGTGAAATTTCGGTTATGCCTAATGCTGGGCTACCTATTCTTGGGCCCAATGGTGCTCATTACCCACTTTCACCAGATGATTTAGCAACTGCGCTCAAGGGCTTTGTAGATGATTACGGAATATCTCTTATCGGTGGATGTTGTGGAACGACACCAGAACACATGAAGGCAGTTGTTGCAAAAGTAACTGCAACAACCCACAAAAAGCGAACAATCGAGATAGAGCCGGGTGCTTCATCGCTCTATCAATATGTGCCTTTTCGACAAGACAAAACATATTTGGCAATCGGTGAACGAACAAATGCCAATGGTTCGCGAGCATTTAGAGATGCATTATTAGCTGAAGATTGGCAATCGTGTGTTGAAATCGCGCGAGATCAAATTCGAGATGGTGCACATATGCTCGATTTATCCGTCGACTATGTCGGCCGTAATGGTGTTTCAGATATGTCAGAACTTGCTTCACGCTTTGCAACTGCATCGACCTTGCCTATTGTTTTAGATTCAACAGAACCTGCAGTTCTCAAAGCTGGCCTTGAACATCTCGGTGGCCGAAGCATCATTAACTCGGTTAATTATGAAGATGGTGACGGAGCCAATTCGCGTTTCGCACGCATCATGCCACTTGTTGTAGAACATGGTGCAGGAGTTGTTGCACTCACTATTGATGAGCAAGGCCAAGCACGAGATTGCGAATGGAAACTTCGAGTCGCGCGCAGACTCATCAATGATCTGACTTCTAATTGGGGAATGAATACGGGAGATATTCTAATTGATTGTCTCACCTTCCCTATAGCAACAGGACAAGAAGAAACGCGTAAGGATGGAATTGAAACTATCTCCGCCATCAAGAAATTAAAGATGGAGTTCCCGCAAGTTCAAACGACTCTAGGTGTGAGTAATGTTTCCTTTGGTCTCAATGCCGCATCGCGCGTTGTTCTCAATTCAGTGTTTCTCAATGAGTGCGTCAATGCTGGACTGGACTCTGCAATTGTTCATCCATCAAAAATTATGCCCATGGCTCGCATTCCGCAGCGTCAAAGAGAAGTCGCACTCGATCTTATTTATGATCGTCGAGTATTTGACGCAGATCAATGTACATATGATCCATTGTCTGAATTCCTACAACTTTTTGAAGGCGTTGAACTCGCAGCGTCACGAAATACTCGTGCTGCTGAACTCGCAGCGTTGCCATTAGAGAAAAGACTGGAACGTCGAATCGTAGATGGTGAAAAAGTCGGATTGGAAGATGATCTAACACTGGCGCGCGACAAGGGAATTGCGCCGCTCTCGATTATTAATGATTTTCTTTTAGAGGGCATGAAAGCTGTCGGTGAATTATTTGGTAAAGGTGAAATGCAACTTCCCTTCGTCTTGCAAAGTGCTGAAGTGATGAAATCAGCTGTTGCACTTCTTGAGCCATTCATGGAAAAAACCAACGAAGCTGGCCGTGGCACGATGCTTTTGGCAACCGTCAAAGGAGATGTTCACGACATTGGAAAAAATCTTGTCGATATTATTTTAACAAATAACGGATACCGTGTTGTCAATATTGGTATCAAGCAGACAATTAACCAGATTGTTGACGCGGCCCTTGAATTCAATGTTGATGCTATTGGTATGAGTGGTCTACTCGTGAAGTCAACAGTGATTATGAAAGAGAATTTAGAGGAGCTAACTTCGCGCGGTCTCGATCAAAGGTGGCCAATCGTTCTCGGCGGAGCGGCTCTGACTCGTGCATATGTTGAACAAGATTTGGCATCGGTTTTTCCTGGCGAAGTTCGTTACGCCCGTGATGCCTTTGAGGGTTTGCGTCTTATGGATTCAATCATGGCGGTAAAAAGAGGCGATGAAGGTGCGGCGCTTCCAGCATTGCGCGAACGTAGAGTTGCAAACACTCGAAAGAACGCAATCGATACACCTATCGATACGCGTCGAAGTGATGTTGCCACCGACATTGATATTCCAGCGGCACCCTTTTTTGGTTCACGAGTAGTAAAAGGAATTCCATTAGCTAGTTATTCTGGGATGCTCGATGAACGGGCCCTCTTTGTTGGCCAATGGGGCCTCAAAGGAAATCGTGGCGAATATGAAGAGATGGTTGCTAATGAGGGACGCCCACGATTGCGCGCACTCATCAATCAAGCTCAGTCACAAGGTTGGCTAGAAGCAGCCGTCGTTTATGGATATTTTCCGTGCGTTAGCGAAGGCAATGATCTGGTTATCTTGAACCACGAAGGTCCAGATAAAGGTAGTGAGCGAACTCGCTTTACTTTCCCGCGCCAATCGCGAGATAAGCGTTTATGCATTAGTGATTTCTTTGCTTCGCGAGAGTCGGGAAAGACCGACGTGGTTGCTTTTCACATAGTGACTATGGGCGCTGCTGTGAGTGAAGCGAGTGCAAAATTATTTGAAGCCAATGCCTACCGTGATTATTTGGAACTCCATGGTCTATCGGTTCAACTAACGGAGGCACTTGCAGAGCATTGGCATGCTCGCATTCGAGAAGAATTATCTGTAAAGAATGCGGATTCACCCGATTTAGAAGGAATTCTGGATCAGGGTTATCGCGGATCACGATATTCCTTCGGTTATCCAGCCTGTCCTGACTTAGAACAGCAAGTACAACTATGTCAGTTATTAGAACCAGAGCGAATTGGAGTTGAACTCTCAGAAGAGTTCCAACTCCATCCAGAACAATCCACCTCTGCAATTATCGTGCATCATCCTGAAGCGAAATATTTCAACGCGAACTAATGGTGAATTTTTTTAGCGCAGTTTTTTTCGATATGGATGGCCTTTTTGCTAATTCTGAACCGCTATGGCTGGAGTCTGAAACTGAACTGATGTCGCGTTTTGCTCATGCATGGACACATGCAGACCAAGTTCATTGCCTGGGTGGTCCACTCACCAGGGTGGGCCAATATATGTATTCAATTGCTAAAGCTGAATCACCTGAGTACTTCACGAAAAATCTGATCGACATCGTTGCCTCGAAAATGGCGGGTGGTACTGAACTCATGCCGGGTGCACAATTACTTGCACAAACACTCAGTGAAGCGGGAGTCCCATTAGCAATGGTGTCGGCAAGCCCAAGAAATATTGTCGATGCCGTACTGGCAGGCGTAGGTAAACATTATTTTGAAATTACGATTTCCTCTGATGACGTGATCAATACGAAGCCTGCTCCAGATGGTTACCTGAAGGCGGCAGCTCATTTCAATGTCGATATAGAAAATTGTCTTATCTTCGAAGATTCCCTTACTGGTGTAGCTGCTGCGCAATCTTCTGGCGCTTTTCTCATCGCCGTTCCTCACATGGTCAGAGTCGAAACTTCTAGTCGTGTTCGTGTTATAAAATCATTGGAAGAATTAGATATCGACTCTTTGAAAAATTATTACCAAATTTTTAAAAAGAACTAGTTGTTATGCGCAGGACAAATGGTTTTGAAGTGACACCAGTCGCATAGTCTGCTTTTTTTAGGTGGCCAGTAATCTTTCTCATAAGAAGCTTCCAAATCTCGAGCAACCTGCATCAACATTTTTTCTGTTGATTCCAAATCGGCTAGCGTGGGTTGGCTACGTACAACTTTTCCATCTCCTAAATAAATAAGTTGCAAAAGTCGGGTGAGAACACCGTGATTTTTCCAGTACAAAAGAGCGTAGACCCGAAGTTGAAAAAGGGCCTTTTCTTCCCATCCTGGTTTAGGTGATTTACCCGTTTTATAATCGATGATTCTTACTTCACCCGTCGGTGCCACATCAAGACGATCAACGTATCCATGAAGATAAAGTTTTTCGCTGAGGTCATTTTCTAAATGTAATTCCCGATGTGTAGCCTCAAAAGACTTCGGATTCTCTAACTGAAAATACACTTTCAAAAGGGCACCGGCGCGGTCTAACCATTCCTTTTCGTTAGTGACTATTTTCGCGAGTTCGGGTTTATTTTCTAATTGATCAACCCATCGAGAAGGAAGTAGCTCGAGTGCTTTTTCCGGAGTTCGCTCTGCAGCGGGGGATTCGAAGAGGTCGTGCAGCACCGTATGAACTAACGTTCCACGTTCAGCGTCAATACTTGGCGGTTCTGGCAATTGATCAACCACTCTGTACTTGTAATGCTGGGGACAATTATTGAAGTCGCTGATTCGACTCGGCGATAATCGAAGTGGCGAATCCATAGAGGCGAAGATACCGTCAAAGACATAGAATGCCCTCGTGTCAAACCTTGGATATTTCGGAGCCGGTGATCGGATTCAGCTCACTGATCCCAAGGGCAAGTTATACAGTTTTACGATTACGCCCGGTAAGGAGTGGCACACCCATAAAGGCTGGATTGTTCACGATGAACTTATTGGAATCCCAGAAGGTAGCGTCGTTAGTACTACGGCTGGCTTGAAATTCACTGCCTTCAAACCCTTACTAGCTGACTACGTACTTACGATGCCACGTGGCGCAACAATCGTTTATCCAAAAGATGCAGCCATGATTGTTGGTCTGGCCGATATTTATCCTGGGGCTCGCGTGCTCGAAGCCGGCGTTGGAAGCGGTGCACTCACCATTTCA
>CANFXM010000030.1 GCA_947451045.1 Actinomycetota bacterium
CTTTGAAATGCGTAAGAATGTTTTGAAATATGACGATGTCATGAATCGCCAACGTCAAGTTATTTACGGAGAGCGCCGTCTTGTACTTGAAGGCAAGGACATCAAAGATCAGATTGCAGAATTCGTTGAAGAAACACTTTCTGCCTATATCCATGCGGCAACTGCTGAGGGATATGCTGAAGATTGGGACTTAGAAAAATTATGGACTGCTCTTAAATCCGTATATCCAATCTCTATAACAGTTGAAGAATTAGAAAAATCAGTTGGCTCTCGATCAGGACTCGATGCAGATTTCCTCACTGCTCGTATAACTGAAGATGTAGTCAAGGCGTATGCAGAACGTGAAAGTAATTTAGGCGAAGAAGTCATGCGCGAACTTGAAAGAAAAGTTCTTCTTTCTGTTCTAGATCGCAAATGGCGTGAGCATCTCTACGAGATGGATTATTTGCAAGAAGGTATCGGACTTCGTGCCATGGCACAAAGAGATCCGCTCGTTGAATACCAACGAGAAGGTTTTGATCTATTTGCCGCAATGATGGATGGCATAAAGGAAGAGATTGCAGCTTTGTTATTCAATGTCGAAGTAACGGTTGAATCGAATAATAATTCAGTCAGTGCTAAAGGACTAGAAAATCAGCAAAACGAGGCGCGCCCTCTACAGTATTCAGCTGCAGATGAAAATGGAGTCCAGCAAACGAGTGATGTAAGTCGAAATTCACCATGTCCGTGTGGCTCAGGTAAGAAATATAAGCGTTGTCATGGGGCTGCTCAATAATTCCTATTACAAAAGATTTAGTGCAGTACATAGCCAGCGCTTATCTACACCTTCAAACCTGACAACTAGTGAGCGAAGGCGCCCGCCATATCGAACCGTGATGGTCGATTCACAAATTCCATCAAGGGGTTCGCTCTGATGCAGTGTTCTTACACGCCCTACATCTTTTTGGCTTCCAACATTTTTTACGAGTTCATTGTAAATACGTTGATGGCACCAGCGAGTTAACTGTGCGGGCTGGCGCTTTCCAGCCCAAATTTCAAGAACGCTGACAACAAATTTCATTGTCCATGCCGATAATTCAGGAAGGTCTTTCGCAGATGTTGGTTGTGGTGCAAAATCTGGATCATATTCTTCTCCAAATGCAGAAGGTGTACGAAAGAGCATCACTTTTTGAGCGATAACTTCAACAGTTGGAGGATGGAATAAATCGAGGACTGGATGGTTCCAAAAGTCAGAACGGATTACGGGCGCAGCCTCTAAGGAGACTGTTTTGTATGTTACTTCTTCATCTAGGAATAGTTGTGTGGTCATAAGACGAGAGTGCGCTAGCCCGCAGATTGCCTCATCATCCAAATGGATGAGACGAACTCATACTTTTGGATGATTGTGGATAACTCAACATTGAATGTCATATCACCCTCTTTAGTGGGGGCATGGTTACTTACAAAGAAAAATCAGCGTCACGTCTACCACTTGCAATTACCCTAGTAGTTGCATCCTTTCTATCAGCATGTGTACTTGCTGCTACCTCCAGCAAGGGATCGCAATATTGGATTGCTCGACATACATTGATTCCAGGATCAGTGATTTCCTCCCAAGATATTTCCTTAGCGAAATTTGCACTTGGGAAAAGTTCGTCGATGTACCTATCGAAAAATGACACTCCTATTGGACAAGTTGTTACTCAAAAAATCAGTGCCCAACTAGTAATACCCAGTAATTCTGTAGCGAGTGATACTGGCAAATTAAGTCTTCAACTTGTTCCAGCAAGAATCATGTCATCGGATATGCCACAAGGAGTGAGCACGGGAGATTTGGTCGATATTTACTGGGTAGATAATCGCGACAATGGTCAAGCCATGTTGAAGCCCACCTTGGTAGTAAATGGCGTCTTTGTCGTAGGAATTGATCGAAGCGGCAAAAACTTTGGAAGCGATATTGGGCTAACTCTCTCCATTCCCAGTAACGACGTTCTCAATTTTCTCAATGCGACAACATCTGGTCGACTCGTTGTTGTGAGTTCACATGGCTGAAAATGAATTACCTACGGTTATAACAGCTATTGCTGATCCGAGCACAGAAGGATTTGTCGCGAGCGGTTTATTTGCACAAGGTTGGTCAGTCGTTTTTCGAGCACTTGATGCAGATTCACTTCAAAAATATTTGAATCAGCATGTAGAGGAAGCCAAGGCTGCGCTTCTTATTTATTCACCAGAATTAGTTGGGGTTTCACCTGACTTCATTCATGCACATTCAAAGCATGTACGACAAGTAATTGGTTTCTCTAGAAAACTAACCGAGGAAAGTGAATTTGAAGGTCTCTATGAAGTTCCGCAAGACGTGACAGAGCTTGTAAGTTTGGTAAGAGGATTTCTTCGTGCACCACTTATACGCCAGAGCTCACCATTGCATAGTTCAACTCGTAGAGCACAAGTTATTGCAATCGGATCTGCAGGAAGTAACACAGGTTGTACTTCAGTCGCAATCAACGTTGCGATGGAACTCAGCGTTTTAGAAAAATCGACATTACTTATCGATGCAAATTTCCGTGCGCCTTCTATCGCAGTCCTACTTTCACTGAGGAATTTACTCTCGGATGAAGGCTGGAGAAATGTTGCTCCATCGTTGGCAATCTCAGAAATAACCCAAGAACGAGCAGATGGAATTGAAGAAATGATGGCACGAGCAGTAAATAGTTTTGATCAGATCATCATCGACCTCGGCTCAATCTCTGGTCTTTCAAACCGCCTTACTGATCAGCGCTGGACATCTAAAATGACAACATGGGCTTGCGATAACGCTGATGAATTAATCATTGTGGCTCGAGCAGATGTTCTTGGAGTCCATCGGCTGGATCAAGTGATACCTCTTCTAGAAAAAACAAGTATGCGAGCAAAGCTTGGATTTCTTCTCAATATGAAAACTCAAGGAAAGAAAGGGGAGAGCGAAGAGGCTCGCTTCCTTTCAACTATTACCCCACTTCGACCACGGAGCATGCGCGTACTTCCAAAAGATGTACGAGCCCTGGTTGCCTGTGAGGAAGCAAAAGCTACCCTCATTGAAGTAAATGAGCGCTCATCATTGCGTAAAGCAATCGCAAAAATTGCGAGTGAATTGACACAATAATCTCCAATATCATTGGAGCATGCGTGCATATCTTCCATTGGCTGCCTCCGATATCGCCCAATTTCTAGATACCAAAAAATGCGTTCCCGTAAAGCTATATGCCCCAACAATCAAATTTCTTACCGCCAATGTGGACCATGATGAAGAAGAAATTGAATATTTACTTTCTTTGATGGCTGCGGGCGATGCCATGGAAATGATTACAAATGGATCACCTATTGGGACACTCTTAGCATTAGAGATTCCAGATTCTGAAATTGCCGAAGAATGCGAAGATTCCATTGTTTTGAATGGTGATTTGTTGTGGGAACGAGTCGAGTGTCTCTTCACTTCAATTTTTGATGATGAAGGAGATATTGAACTTACGTGGTTTGCCACACAAGAAATCGAAGATCAAATCGCATCACTCGTGAAAGACCAGAGTTGAAATGCAACAGTTCGAAACTATTTTACAAAATAGAAGCTCGATTACAACAGAACAGGCACATCGACTTCGTGAATTGATAGCGGATTGGCAATTACTTTCTGATCTCTCATTCGCAGACCTAGTTTTATGGATACCGCTTCGCAAAGATAATAAGAATTGGCCTACAGGTCATGCAGCAGTTGCGCATATCCGTCCAACAACCGCGGCAACGGTATTTGCTCATGACTTAATCGGAGATGAAATCCAATGGGGGAGCAGACCTGGAATTGATCGCGCACTCTCTGATGCTGAAATAGTGCGTGATGGTGAGCCTGAACGTATGGGCGAGATTTTAATAAAAGAAGAGACCATCCCTGTGATTTTTGAAGATCAAGTAATTGCAGTGATATCGCGTCACCGTAATGCCGACCTTATGAGATCGCCTAGTCGATTAGAACTTAATTACCGAGAAATCGCCAATATTTTATACCGAATGATTTCTGAATCAAACTTTCCTTATCCAAATGCGAATACTCTTTTTGATCCAGCGCCACGTGTAGGTGATGGATTAATCCGATTAGATGTCAACGGTGTTATTTCATACGCCAGTCCCAATGCCCGTTCTGCATTCAATAGAATGGGTTGGGATAGCGAATTGGAAAGTTTCTCACTCTCAGATGTTGCTGAGAAAGTAAGCAAGGAGCGCAAGGATGCTCATGATGAAGGATTACAAACTCAACTAAACGGAAAGGCGTTACGTCGAGTAGAAATTGAAAACCAAGGTGGAACAATCGATTTGTTAGTTCTTCCTCTTATTCAAGGCGTGGATCGCGTAGGCGCCATTGTCATGTTGCATAACGTCACAGAACTTCGCAGACGTGAACGTGAATTGGTAACCAAGGATGCAACTATTCGCGAGGTTCACCACCGTGTAAAGAATAATTTACAAACGGTCTCAGCACTTTTGCGTTTACAAGCTCGTCGAATTGACGATCCGGGAGCAAGTGCGGCACTCGAGGAAGCAGTTCGGCGAATCGCCTCGATTGCATTAGTTCATGAAACTCTCTCAAGTAGTTCTGATGCATCAGTTGCATTTGATGATGTACTCAATCGGCTTGTGTCGCATGCGCTCGAACTCAGCCCAAGAATGGCCACTCTTACAATCATTCGCGATGGAGAATTTGGCTCGCTGGAGCCACGAATTGCGACTCCACTTGCACTAGTTATTACAGAGTTGATTCATAACGCACTCGAACATGGATTAGCAGAAGCCGGCTCTCACCTACAGATTTCTGTCAATCGCACTGAGACTCATTGCGAAATCAAAATAAGTGATGATGGGGTAGGACTCCCAGAAGAATTTAATTTACTTGAGTCTTCAAATCTCGGGCTCCAAATTGTTCGTACTCTTACGGAGAATGAATTGAAGGGTGATCTTTCTTTACGGTCTTCAAAACAGGGAACTATTGCGCAGTTAGATTTTCCACTGAACTAAATAATTATTAGTTATTATTTCCCATATTTTGTTCTTGCAAACGTGCACGGTTACGTGCAGCACGACGCTTAAGTGCGCGACGCTCATCTTCTGAAAGTCCACCCCATACTCCAGCATCTTGACCGCTCTCAAGTGCCCATGCAAGACAGGGCTCTTTGACAATGCATCGATTACAAACTTTTTTTGCTTCTTCAATTTGAGTTATTGCTGGCCCGGTATTTCCGACAGGGAAGAAGAGTTCAGGATCTTCATCGCGGCAAGCCGATTGGTGGCGCCAATCCATGGGGACATCTCCTCTATTACCTCGGTGAGAGGCGTTATGTAACATAAAAATACGACATCAACAATGACTCGCAAGAGCCTTATTCTCCCTGCTATTGAGGTGATTCACAAGGCGATTTGCTTAGAGTTTTGAATTTTCGCGGTGATATATGTCGCCTCCGCATAAGTGCCCCCGACAGGAATCGAACCTGTGCACCCGCCTCCGGAGGGCGGTGCTCTATCCCCTGAGCTACGGGGGCGCAGGTTGCTTAAGGTTATCAGCGGATGCGCAGATTGATTGCGACTGAAAGAATGTACTCATGAACGAGATCGCATATTTTGCAACTGGTTGTTTCTGGGGTGCTGAACGACGCTTTTGGCAATTAGATGGAGTTCTTGAAACTAGCGTTGGCTACATGGGGGGAACGAGACCTTCGCCGACATATGAACAAGTTTGTACTGGTGCGACGGGACATGCAGAAATGGTCAAAGTTGTTTTTGATGGTGAAAAAATTTCGTATCATCGTTTACTTGAAGAATTTTGGACGATGCATGATCCAACTTCACTCAATCGCCAGGGTGGAGATATAGGAACTCAGTATAGAAGCGCAATATTTACGACAACTCCTAAACAGTTGCAGGAAGCAATGCAAACGCGCAATCTTTATGAGAATGCAATATCGACTTCGGGATATGGCTCAATTGTTACCCAAATTGAAAGCAGCGAAGCGATGACATATTTTCTTGCTGAGGAATATCATCAAAAGTATTTACTCAAAAATCCTAACGGATATGATTGCCATTCGAATACAGGAATTCCATTTCCATCAGAGGCGCATTCTCAATGAGCGATACAGAGTATCCAATATCGATTAATGAGGAAGAGCTTAGAAAAAAATTAGATCCACTTTCCTACGATGTCTTGCGAAATGCGGCAACAGAGCGACCATTTACTGGGGAATACACAGACACCGATAAAATTGGGGTGTATAAATGCAAAGCGTGTTCGGCGGAACTTTTCCGAAGTGAGACGAAATTTCATTCTGGATGTGGTTGGCCATCCTTTTATGCCCCGACATCTGCAGATGCAGTCCAACTTATCGAGGACCGTTCCCTATTTCCGAGAGTGCGAACAGAGGTTCGGTGTGCCAGTTGTGGTTCCCACCTAGGACATATATTTGAAGGCGAAGGTTATGACGTACCAACAGATCAGCGTTGGTGCATTAATTCTGTTTCGCTAATCTTGGAAGATAAGTAAAGTTATTTTTTATTATCTCGCGCTTCATGAATGGCTTGCCAGCAATACCAGGCAATAACACTTCGATAGGGCCTAAATTTTTCGCCTTTCAATAACATAACTTTTGGATCAATTTCTTCACTTAATTTATATGTGAGTTCCCAACCGCGACGAACTCCTAAGTCACCAATGGGCCAAATGTCTAAGCGACCTAATTGAAAAATCATGAACATGTCTACAGTCCAAGGTCCGATTCCCCACAAGGATGTCAGTTTCTCAAATATCTCGTCATCATTTTCAATTTCATGGATTCGATTAATAGGAATCTTCTTTGTGAGCTCAGCTTCAGCCAAACCTTTTATGGTCTTTACTTTCGCACCTGAAATACCGATTCCACGCAGCGCATCCTCGTCGAGTGCGAAAATTTTCTTAGGCGTGACAGTTCCTTTAGATAGAAGTACCAAACGTGCATGAATAGATTCGGCAGCTTTTACGGCTAATTGTTGAGAGATAACAGAGCTGACTAAGGCTTCAAAATGAGACTCAGATGAAAGTGTTCGACCAATTGGGCAAAGTGGACTGCGCGCGATAAGTGCGCCAAATTTCTTATCTCGTTGTGATAATTCCGTAGTAATTCGCTTCATTTTTTGAAGCGAGACTGGCGCTTTATTCAAAGTGAAAAAGTAGGGTACTCATCAGTTACAAGAAGCAGGACATATCCTGTAACTCGATTCCAATAGGCAATTGTTCCAACAACACCTTCGGCGCATTTTTCGGGGTAGGTTGCAGTGAACAAGATACTAAACCAGCCTAATAACGTGAGAACGGCGGCGTAGATCAGATAAAACACTCCAACGATATAAAGAGGTATCGCAAGCAACCATTTCACTAAGGGCAAAGTGCGGCTCAAATTCTCACCCTTTCCTATTTCTGGAAAAGTAATACTCACAACATCATTTTCTTCAATCGATGGATACTCATCTGTGAGTAATAAAACATAAGCATCTACCCGTGTTTGGAAACCTAGAAGAGCTTCGTTGAAGGTAATTACATAACTGGGATAGAAACCACGAAATACAATTGCCAGAAGTGCCGGCAAGACCAATAAGCCAGCTGCAGACCAGCCAGAGCGCGACATATTTGGCGCAAACGAAGCGGCAAAAATTGCAATTGGCACAACCAAGATAATTCTAAAAAAAGCAGTGATGCGATTGCGGTCTGTGAGAGTTACATCTATTTCAGTTTCAATTTGATTGCTCATAATCGCAATCATAGTCTCGGGTTCTAGACCTGCAACTAAAATAGAAGGTATTCTGAAACCATGAGTGATCGCGACATCAAGGCTCCTGATTTAGCAGCGTTACTAACACATAAAAGTGAAAAGTGGACCAGTTTTCCTCGTGATGTATTGCCACTTCCAGTTGCTGAAATGGATTATCCAGTTGCCGATTCAATTAAAAAGCTATTGCACGAAATGGTCGATGCTTCAGACCTTGGATACCTTGGAAATATTCCAGAGCTCGGGGAAGCATTTGCCTGTTTTGCTTTAGAACGTTGGGATTGGAAAGTTGATCCACTTCAAGTTCGCTTAGGTACTGATGTTGGTGTTGCAGTAGTTGAAATCTTAAGAATAATTACCAAGCCCGGAGACAAAGTACTTGTGAATTCTCCTGTGTATCAAAATTTCTATAATTGGCTGACTGAAACAGGGGCTGAAAAAATAGATGTCCCATTTATTCGCAGCGATGAAGAAAATACGTTTGATAATCCTTGGGAAATTAATTGGCCAGAGATTGAAAAAGTATATTCAAGTGGAATTAAGGTTCACCTCATTTGCAGCCCACACAACCCGCTCGGGCGAATTTACTCGAAGGAAGAGTTACTTCGTCTCGTTGAGCTGGCAAAAAAGAATGATGTGATAATTATAAGTGACGAGATTCATGCACCTCTAACGTATAAGGATTCACATTTTGTCCCAATGCTTGCTTTAGGAAAAGATGCCGAAGAGTGCTGCATAACGGTGACGGCTGCAAGTAAAGGTTGGAATATTGCTGGCCTCAAGTGTGCGATTATCGTGACTCAAAGTGAAACTATGAAAGAAAAGATGTCACATCTTCCATTTGCGCTTCATTACCGCGCATCACTTTTTGGAGCATATGCCTCCGCTATCGCATTCAAGGAAGGCGGAATTTGGTTAGACAGTGTTATTGAAAATCTTGACCACAATAGATATTTGATTCGTGACTTGCTGACATCGATGCTGCCCACCGTGAAATATCACGTACCTCAAAACGGGTATTTAGCGTGGCTGGATCTTTCTGCTCTGAATTTAGGCGAAGACCCATCCGTTACACTTGTCGAACGAGGCAAAGTGGCCTTCAATGCAGGACACTATTACGCACCGCATACTTCCCAGTATGTACGACTAAATTTTGCGACGAGTCCAGAAATTGTTACTGAAGCTATTAACCGAATACGAAAGGCCCTCTAATTGAGTTCTGAGAAGAGATTACATCCTGAAACTTTTGCGATTACTGCAGGAAGACCAAAAAGTGAAGCTGGTGCAGATATAAATGTAGGGATATCTTTGAATTCAACATATCAAGCAGGCAGTGAAACTAGTTATGGTCGTTACGGAAATCAAACATGGAATGCATTAGAGAGTGCGATAAGTAAGTTTGAAGGTGGAGAGACTTTAGCCTTTTCATCTGGGATGGCAGCTGCGAGTGCGGTATTTGCAATACTTCCCATTGGCGCACCGGTTGTAACGTCGAATCAAGGCTATAGCGGAGTAATGGCGTTGCTCAAAAGTTTTCATGCTTCAGGTCGACTCGAAGTTAGGTTTGTTGAACTTACAAATACCAACGAAGTGATAGCCGCCCTAGATGGTGCAGCACTTCTTTGGCTTGAATCACCAACTAATCCTTGTCTTGATGTTGCGGATCTAAAGACACTTATAAGTGCAGCCAAGAAAAAAAATATTGGAGTTGCGGTAGATAATACTTTTGCGACCTCGCTGGTACAAAAACCACTTGAAATGGGCGCAGATATTGTCATGCATTCAGTAACTAAATATTTTGCTGGTCATAGTGATGTACTTATGGGATCACTCTCTACCTCGGATGCAGCTCTTTATAGTCGCCTTGAAGATGTACGCAAACTCAATGGGGCAATTCCCGGCCCATTTGAGGCATGGTTAGCGCTACGCGGCATTAGAACATTTGTTATGCGTTTTCAAAAAGCGCAGGAAAATGCGCAATATTTAGTAGAACAATTGAAGAACGATAAAAGAATTTCAAGAGTGCGCTACCCAGGTTTTGGCGCAATAATTTCATTTGAAATTTTGGGAGACGCGATAGCTGCTGAGCGAGTATGTGATGCATCGAGCATTATTACCAACGCTACGAGCTTAGGAAGTGTTGAATCCCTTTGGGAACGCCGCCGCCGCCATGCGCTAGAAAGCCATGCAGTCCCTGAAAACCTCATTCGTCTTTCCGTTGGTTGCGAACATAGTGAAGATTTATGGAACGACATCAATAAGGCGCTTGAAGCCATATAGAGCAAAAATCCCTTTTTCGGAGTATTTTTAGGCCATGGGAAAAATGATTCGCCGCTTCTTAGCAGCACTGATGGTAGCGGCTGTGGCATTTAGAGCTGTCGGTTCATTCCTCTCATGGATTGAAGGACAAGAAGATTCATCAGCTGAGGCCTGGATCGATGAAGATGAATATGAAGATGCTTAGGTGAGCGACACACAATACCTAGCAGGATCATGCAATATCGGACCAGGTGAAATTCGTCGCCGACAAGTTGTTGCAATTGTCGGACTTATCTTTTCCATAATTTCTTTGGTTACATTACTGACCGCAGGTGCTCCGCGTAGTGCACGTTTTGGAATTTTTGTTCCGCTACTTGTTGCCAGTGTTGGTTATGTTCAATCTCGAAGTAAATTTTGTTTGGCGTATGGATTTGCTGGGACATTTAATATGGGAAAAATGGGCGATTTATCACGTGTCTCAGATTCTGTGAGCAGAGCAGCTGATCGTCGCACTGCATCAAAAATATTATTCAAATCAGCGGCCCTTGCTGCAGTTCTAACACTCGTAATTATCGCTCTGCCTTTTTAGAGTATTTCGCTTCCATCATTTCTCGTTGCAGTCAAGCTTGCAACCGTTGTAACAATTAATATTGTAATAATCGTTCCCAAACTAAATTCAAGTGAGATTTCAGGAATATGGACACTTGCTACGTTATCAATCCCAACTCCATGAAGGGCTTCAAAAATCATCTTGACTCCTATGAAGGCCAAGATTATAGAAAGTCCTTTAGATAAGAAGATTAGTCGAGTAAGTAGGCCCTCAAGTAAGAAATAGAGCTGCCTGAGTCCCATCAATGCAAAAATATTAGCGGTAGTGACAATATAAGGATCTTTAGTTAGTCCGAAAATCGCTGGAATTGAGTCAAGAGAAAAAACCAAATTCGTAAGGCCTAAAGCAATCAGGGCAATCGTAAAAATACTTATTCCGCGAGATTTAAGTGAGGCAATTATTTTCCCCTCTTTCCACTCGTCATCTTTATTCTCCGCAAATAATTTATATGCGGTGTAGATGAGGAATGCACCAAATAAAAAGAAAATACTTGCAAATCTTGAAATCAGTGCTGCTCCTAGAGGAATAAGAAGTCCTCTAATCCCGATCGTGAGCAAAATCCCCAACAGAAGCACTAATTGCTGCTTACTTTTTTCCACCTTGAGGTGAGTCAGAATTATTATAAATACAAAAATATTATCTACAGATAGCGCGTATTCCGTGAGCCACCCAGCAAAGAATTCTTTCTGACCATGCTCACTCGACCATGCGGGCATAAAGAATCCAAAAGCAATGGCGGCAATAATGTAGAAGAGAGTCCAAAAAGATGCTTCAAAAAGAGAGGTTGCTTTGTTACGGCGCAATATCGCAACAAGTAAATCAATAAGAATAACTGCAGCAAGAATGCCAATTGTGAGAAACCAAGTCGCAGTCGTTTCCATACTTATATTCTCCCACAACCACCTGCTACATTTACTCAAGTATTTTCACTTTGAATCGGAGAATCATGTCTCAATCCCATGTTGATACCTATATCGCTCTCCATGGCGATTTTGTAAGCCTTGCGCAATCAATTAGCGATGCCAAACTTGAGCAGACACCCAAGAATGATGAATGGTCAGCGGCATATGTACTCCATCATTTAGCAGATGCTGACATGCATTTTGCGACTCGCTTCTTGAACATTCTTACAATCGAAAACCCGGCGATAATTGGATTCGATGAAGATGTATATCCAGATCGGCTTCATTATAAAAACCGCAGTGCGGTGGATTCATTAGCCGCGATCGAAGGAATCTCTAAGGCGATAGCGAATATTCTTAGATTAGCCGATGAAAGTGACTGGAAGAGAACTGGAATACACTCAGAAAAGGGCGCAGTTACTCTTTTAGATATCTTGAATCTGACCACCGGTCACGTCAAAGGACATACAGAACAATTGAAGGAAATTATTTCTAGTTTTTAGAAACTTTCTTTTCAAGTTCACTTACAAGAGTGTGCATTTCCTGCGATATTTTGTGTAACGCTTTCAGTTCTTGATGCGCAAGAGAGCGAGCTTCTTTGGCTAATTCAAATTCAGCTAAAGATGCAAAGTGGGTCTCATCAATTTTTTGTTCAACCCCTTTGGACTGAACGTTCTGACCCACCATGATGATAGATAACAAAACTAATTGCAGAAATGTCTGTGCGATCCAAGAGACAATAACAATGGTGTCATGGCTCTTTATCGCAGTCGGTAAAGAAATCAGTGCGATAGCAGCAAAAATATAAGCGCACCACATCGTTGCAACTGCACTCGTAATTTTTTGGGCGATTTTTTCATTGATTTGCGTCAACATCTTCATAGTTCAACGATAGCGAAAACCCCTGGTGCTTTTGGCACCAGGGGTTCTTTCACCCTCGGAGTTGGGAACTAGTTATGCAGTTGGTACGGCGCTAGGTACGGCATTAGGGATCTTGGGAGCATGAGCCACGTGTTCGGGTCTTACTGGCTTTGTTGGCGCACTGGGTTTCATTGGCAATGCTCCGAGCGCGGCGATTGCTGCATCACGAATTGCGCTTGCATTTGCGATTGCATTCTTGCGTGCGGCGATTGCTGCACTCTTTGCTTCGGCTGTAGTTGCTGAAGCGATAGCTACCTTTGAATCAGATATGGCTTTGTCAACGCTAATTTTGAATGTGAGATTAATATTTTGACGTATTAGCATACGCGCAGTCATTGATTCTCGAAATGTCCCCATATCGTGATCAAACTTATCCATGTTCATTTTGTGCTGAATCATTTGATCATGAAATGCAGATTTTGTTGGGCTTGGAGATTCTTCTGCGAATGCTCCAGCAACGCCAGTGAGAAATAGAGGCGTGATGAGAGAGATGACAGCCAATCTCTTCACATTGATAAAATTCATGATTCCCTTTCCCTGGGCAATCTCGTGATAGCTCAATTTGCTATGTCGCAATAGTCCACAATGACTTTGTGTTTTCTCTGTGAGAATCTTCCGAACTCCTTGTTATCGATTGGTTTATGGGCCGACTCGTGCCAGAGTTATCGCATGGCTGAGTTGATCATGATTGTCGATGACGAAGGCGGAGTGAGAGAGCTCCTCCGAGATACCTTGCGAATCGCCGGATATGAAACCCTGGAAGCCGATAATGGAATGTCGGCCCTGACGGCTCTACGAAATAGTAAGCCCGACCTTCTCATTATTGATATCAATATGCCCCTTATGGATGGTTTTGATTTAGTAGAAAGAATACGTAGTACGAATAATCTTGTTCCAGTTTTGATGCTTACTGCGCGTGGTGAGAAGCAAGATATTGCACGCGGCCTAACTCTTGGTGCTGATGATTATGTCATCAAGCCATTTGGATTAGAAGAACTGGTGTTGCGAGTAAAAGCCATTATTCGTCGTTCTAAAAAATCTATTGAAATAGCCAAAAAATTAAGTTGCGGACCTATTTCACTCGATGAGGAAACGCATAAAGTCACATTCAATGGTGAAGAAATCAATTTATCTCCAACTGAATTTAGGCTCCTTCAATTATTATTGGAAAAAAAGGGAAGAGTATTGAGTAAAAACCTTTTACTCGATGAAGTTTGGGGAATTACTTTCGAGTCAGAAAGTACAGTCGTAGATACCTATATCTCGTACTTACGGAAGAAATTGCATAAAGATGGTTTTGAAGGAATTAGAACAGTACGTGGAGTTGGATTTCAAATAATGGAACCTAAGGATTAGTGGTGAAATTTAGGTTTAGACAAGCAATAAGCACCATTTTTCTCACAACTTTCGTTTCATTTCTCATAGGTGGTTTTGCTGTTTGGAATTCATTTGTGTCAGAACAAAACAATATCGATCAAACTCTTCATAATGTCATTTCGCAATCCCTTGCAAATCCTAAGGATGCGCTCAATGAGGCTATAGCCTCGGCCGATATTAGAAATGCCGATGTGACAATTGCGTTCATTGCGCCACCATCTGCGGTGACGATACTCAGAGAGTCGTCTCAAATAAATTCCATCAGCATCAATATCAATACGCTGACAAAGTCACTGCTTCGACCTGTACAACTAGATGGACAGGATGGCATTCGGGTAATTGCAATGCCACTGACTGAGGGAGAGTACTTACTTGTTGCCGCTTCAACCACGAATTTAGAAGCCTCACTGCACACCAATGAAATACGTCTTTTCTTATTTATTCTGCTTTCCAATATTGGCGCAGGATTTATCACGTTATTGCTCTTTCGACGCCAGCGAATAAGGAGTAGCCAAGAACAATTACGAAGAATGCAAGAATTTCTTGGAGATGCCGCACATGAATTACGGACGCCACTGACTGTGATTAAGGGATATTCAGAACTTTTGGCTCAAAAGAAGATGCCTACGCCAGCTGATGAAACACGTGCTTTTGATAGATTACAAAGTGAAATCTCAAGAATGAATTCTCTTATTTCTGATCTGTTGCTACTTGCTGAAATGGGGGAGACGACAGTCCTTGAAAAGGAAAGTTTTGATTTAGGAGAAGTACTTCAAAATCACATCAATGACTTTATGACTATTTCGGAAGAACATCCTGTAATTTTCGAAGGAGAAGTGTCACTAGATTTTTATGGTTCCCAAATACATATGCAACGACTCATTCAAAATGCACTAACGAATATTCGCTTACATACGCCCTCAACCGCTCCTGTCAGAGTTTCATTACTTCACAAAAGTAAAGAGATTCAATTATTGATAGAAGACGGTGGCCCTGGACTAGCTGATAGTGCCTACGGAGAAGCAGTCCGATCACTTCAACGCTTTGATCGCTCAAGATCACGTGTTACCGGAGGTTCAGGTTTGGGAATGAGCATAATTTCTGGGGTCGTTTCGATGCACGATGGGAAGCTATCTCTTCAGAAAAGTGAGCTCGGCGGTTTGGCAATAGATATTCGTTTACCGATTACTACAAAAGACAGATAAGAAACTATTTGTTTGAATTTACACTGACCTTGGTCGCAAATGTCAATCTAAAAACAATTTGATCAGGATCAATTGTCTTACTTGAGCTCATCGTCGAGGCTGCGTGATGGAGGAGTTCCGGAGCCTCTTTATCAAGTTTGTTTGTAAAATCGATGGCTCGTTTGATTGCAATACTTGGTGTTTCATTTTTTTCGTTATAGCCACCAATAACCTGGGCAAAAATAATTTCGGTTGAGTCGGGTAACTTCTCATTCTTTATAAAAGTCTTAATGTCATCTTTGATAATCGTTGCATCAAAAGATGTATAGAGAATGTCTAAATGCTTGGTATAAATGTTTGAATATGTATAAAGAGTTGAACCTTGATTTTTGGTAATTAGGTTTGCATTCCCGTTAAAAGTGGGAACGAATGAAATGGTCGCGAGAAAGACCACCATGAGGGCGAGAAAAAGGTCGGCATACATCCAGCCCGCTTGAGCAGTCGTATCCTCCTGCTCCTCAACAGCAGGGCGTCTTCTCATTTAGCGCTCATCCTCTTCTTGCCTTCTATTTTCTAGCGCTCTTTGAGTAAGCACTAATCGCGCGAGATCTTTTTTGATTCCAGTAGTTGAAAAAACCTTCTTATTTGTGGTTTCAATTCGCTTGGTTGTTTCAGAGAGTGAATTAGAACTAGCGATGAGATTTTGAACTGATGAGGCAAGGCGGGCAGAGATATTGCCAGAATTCACACCTTTTTTATCATGGAGATATTCCATGATGTGGAGTCCTAAGCGAATTCTCTCGTTCTCAATGAGTTCATTATCAGCATTGCGAAGAGAGACGCCACGCTCATGCATGTATGAAGCAAGGAAACTCAAGGCGATTACGAGCAAAATAATCATAAAGTCGAGTTGAGCAACATTTGCAATAGTCCAGGTGCTAGGAAGAACTTTGTATCCATTTTGCCAAAATTCAAGAAAGTTCACAGTCGTAGCTCCATTTAGTTCGACAAATTTTGCGAATGCTTTTGTTGCCTCACTGACCGCCTTCCATGTAAGTGCTACCGGGAAATACACCAAAATATTTCGGAAAATGGCCACAAAGCGCCCACGAAGTAAATACTTTGCTCCCGCATTGCTCTCTGGATGAGGAAGATATTGAAGAGGGTCAATGCTTGCCCACATAGAGATGTTCTTTCTCTTTTCAATGCCTTCAATTAATCCAAAGAGGTAAGGATCATCGGTAACGTTGTTTTCAATAGCCCATGTTGCACATTCTTCAGCAATTTTTGCCGCATCTGCAGCTGCACTATTTACACGAGTCTTCTTTGTAGCCATCGGTACCTCTCCTTATATATCCGATAATTATTCTGGTTTAGAGAATGGGAACGATGGTGTGATTAGTCGTTGCCAATTGTACAGCCGTGTTCTGGTCAGGATCATAAACTTCAATTTGGAAATCAGATGATTTATACGCAATATAAATATTATTTGGCGAGACTTTATTGTAGTAAATGATGGCTCCATCGGTCGAGCTAAAAGTGACGCCATTTGAAGTATTGCCAGCTGCAACCGTTGAGGCATATGCATTCGCTAATTTGTATGTAGCTATAACTCGGTAGTCTGGTTTTGTATCAGAGACGCCTTTGCCATTAGGTAAGTAACGAACATAAATTTGATTTATATCGCTGGCATTTAAAGTGTATTTTGCACCCTTCGTCGGACCAGCCCAGAAGACTGTGTGCCCAAGGGCTTTGACTGCTGACTTCAAATCTGCCTCTGTAAGAACTACTCCACCTGAAATTTTTGCTTGAAAAGAAGTTTGGTCGGTTACAACCGGATCAGATGGCTTAGTGATGAAAAATGTTCCTGTTATCGAAATTGCAGCAGTAAGTATTATCGCTAATACAATCTTTGGGCTTTTAGAGTTGCCCTTGATTTTTTGCTTGCGAGATTTTGGCTTCTTACTCTCACTAGTTCCACCCAGCTGTGAAGCAAAGCTCTTGGGTAGAACTCTTCCTTCGACAGATTCGAAATCTTTATAAGTAGATTGAGGCGCTCCAGTAAGTACAAGTTCGAAACTATCGGTGGATTCTTTCTTCGCAGACGCACGTTTTGCAGGGGCTTTTTTCGCTACCGCTTTTTTAGCAGGGGCTTTTTTCGCTACCGCTTTTTTAGCAGGGGCTTTTTTCGCTACTGCCTTCTTCGCTGTGGCCATAGTTATCTCATCTCTCCAGTAGTGATTCTATTCATGGTTGGTTCTTTGCAAAGATGGTGATGGTGTTCCCCTTTTTACTGCAAGAGCCAAAAGTAACGGCTCCCTTCGCAGAAACACACATTTTCATCTCCGTATATCCAGCAAATAGGGGAGTTGCCGCTGGAGTTGATTGTGAATTGGCTTCTTTGGTGTTTTTAGAAACTGTAAGGTTTCCACCCTTTGTAGGTGCAACTGCAGCAGCAGCTGGAAGAGTTGTGCAAACAACACTGATTGCACCGCCAGTCATTGTTAGTCCGGAAACATAATCACCGGATGCACATGCACCATTTCCAATAGTTACTGATGTTCCCGCAGGACCGGCAGGACCGGCAGGGCCAGTTGACCCCGCGGCACCAGCAGGAATTGTGAAGTTAAGAATTGCAGCCGCAGGAGTTCCAGTTGCAGTTACCGCTGCTGATGATCCAGCAGCTCCAGTTGTCACTGTTCCAATGGTTACTGTTGCGGCACCATCTTTACCTGCAGCACCAGTTGCACCAGTTGCACCTGCAGGAATTGTTAGCGTTAGTTTTGCTGCAGTAGATGTTCCAGTATTTGTCACAGATGCAGAAGTTCCTGGCGCACCAGTGACAACTGCATTGAATGAAACTGTCGCAGCACCGTTAGGACCTGTTGGACCTGTTGGACCTGTTGCTCCAGTAGGACCTGCTGGTCCAACCAAACTAGTTCCAGTTCCTGGCCACGATGAATTTCCTTTAGGACCCCAGACAGTATTTGCTGAAGTATTAATCCAGAAATCACCAGCAACGCCATCAGAACTTCGTGGATCACGCGCTCCGTTTAGAACAGTATTTCCATCTGCACCAGCAGCACCAGTTGCACCCGTAGGACCCGTAGGTCCAGTCGCACCTGCAGGAATAGTTAGCGTTAGCTTCGCAGCAGTTGATGTTCCGGTATTAGTTACAGATGCAGAAGTTCCAGCGGCACCAGTGACAACAGCGTTGAATGAAACTGTTGCAGCACCATTGGCACCCGCTGCACCTGTTGGTCCTGTTGCACCTGTTGGTCCCGCAGGTCCTGTTGCACCTGTTGCACCAACGAGTGATAAGTAACTACCAGACCATGTTGATGAAACTTTTGGTCCAAAGAGTTTTCCATTGGATGTATTGATCCAGAAATCCCCAGCATTTCCATCACTTGGAATTGGATCACGTGCGGCGCCTAATACAGATGCGCCATCTGCACCAGCAGGACCTGTTGCACCAGTTGTACCAGTTGCACCTGCAGGAATGACAAAGTTTAACTTTGCAGCAGTTGAAGTTCCAGCATTTGTAACAGATGCAGTTGTACCAGTTGTCACTGTTCCAATTGAAACGGTTGCAGATCCGTTAACACCATTAGTACCC
>CANFXM010000031.1 GCA_947451045.1 Actinomycetota bacterium
GAAAAGACCAAGAAATTATTCGAGTGGGAGTTCCTCAAGAAAAAGCAAAGATTGATCCCACTGGTGTTGGTGACTCATTTAGATCTGGATTTATCGCCGGACTTGCATGGGGCTTGGGCCACGAAAGATGTGCGCAGTTGGGATCCATGATTGCAACCTATGTCATAGAGACTTTAGGTACGCAGGAGTATCGCTTCACCCCAGAAGAATTTGTCACCCGATTTGAATTGGCTTACGGCAAAGAGGCAGCCGCGCAAATTGCTGCCCACATTGGAAAAGATAGTTAATTATTTTTTAGTGATGTGAAATGTTTCAGGGCCTTGCGCTTCTACAAAATTATTTGTCATCCGCCCCCAGGCAAGTAGATCAGGCAATGTGGCTGGATCGTCACTGAGTAATTCGATACTTTCTCCAGGCACAAGTTCGCACATTGCTTGAGCACATTCAATAATGGGAATCGGACATCGTTTGCCGCGGCTATCAATTATTTTCAACGCTGCGCCCTAAGTTGCGCCACAGATTCAATAATGGCCGTTGCGAGTGCATCAATATCGTCCTGCGTGCTCCCATCATGCAAAGTAATGCGGATATTTCCGTGAGTAAGTACACCCATAGCTGCGAGTACGTGACTTGGTGCTAAATCATCAGATGTACAGGCAGAGCCTGAATCCACATCAAAGCCTCGAAGAGCGAGGGCTCGAACAAGTTCCTCACCATGACAATACAAAAATGAGAAGGAGGCGATAGATGGCAAAGATTCGTCTAAATCACCAGCAATATCGCAGTCATGTACTTCCTTCGCAATTCGTGCACGAAGAGATTGATTCAATTGACGTAGCTCTGATTGGTTTCGCCATGCCTCAAGTGCGACAACGGATGAGAGTAGAAGGGGGAGTGAATAACTTTGTGGAACTCTCTTTATTCCAATGTGTGGAAATGGGTTTTTCCAAAGTTTTGAATTTCGAATTCCAAGAATGGCAATGCCAGCAGGACCGGCCCATGACTGTGAATCAAAGTGGGCGCTATCCCATCGATTGGGCAGAAGTGAAATATCCGGAGTTGTTGTCGCATCACATGCGATCAATGCATTGGGGTAGGCATCAACTATTTGTTGACTTTGTGCGATAACGCCTGTTTCGCCATTTGCAATTTGTAGCGCAAATATTCCTGATTGAGTCGATGGTGATATCTGGATATCGCCTTTGAGTCCGACTGCGATTTCATGAGGCGTAAATGATCTGGCCGTGGCAATAATTTCACTTCGAGATGTTGCACCATAAAAAATATTCGTGGATGCGCCAGTAGCGAAACCAGCAATAGATAAATAGTGACCCAGAAGTGGTTCCCCGAGTACTTCAATCTCATCAATTCGAAGTGATAAGAGTTGGGCGAGTGATTCAATGGCTTCGGCTCGCATTCGATTGGCACGAGTTGCCACTTGAGAAAGTTTCTTAGGATCGGCCCAGCCGGCATCAAAGGCGGCCGCAAGTGCAGCCTGTGCTTTTGGATGCAAGGGGCTCTCTTTAACGAAATTTCCTGTGACACGAACCACCCGCGAGAGATTACTAGGTGGTGGCTTGTAAGCCTAAATAGCCCACTATCCTTACGCCTATGCCTGGAGAGAAATCCCAAAATCGCACAATCCGCCGCGTGGTGTTGGCTCTTAGTCCAATGATTTTTTTGCTCACTGGTTGCGCACGAGTCTCCGGTCTGGGCTTTAATGAAAACGTCACAAGTGTCAATAATGTTTCGCTACCGATGTGGCAAGGCTTCTGGATTACAGCAGGAGTAGTGGGAGTTATAACCCTTATTTTTATTTTATGGCCAGCAGTTTTTCATCGCACAAAAGTTGGTGCACCAGAATTCCCAAAGCAGACTCAGTACAACGTTCCTGTTGAAATCGCATACACGCTGATCCCATTCATTATTGTGGCTGCACTCTTTTATTTTACCGCCGTGAGTGAAAATAAGATTATTCATAAGTCAACTGCGGTAGCTCATGAAATTGGCGTCGAGGGCATTCAGTGGTCTTGGCAATTTTCATATCCTGAAGCAGGGGCAAAGGCGATTGTTACTGGAACACCAGAACAACCTCCCACATTAGTTATCCCTCAAGGCGAAAAAGTTCGTTACGACCTAACCTCGAATGATGTGATCCATGGTTTTTGGATTCCCGCTTTTATGATTCAAATGCAAAATCTTCCAGGAGTAACAAATCATTTAGAATTTACTGCAAATAAGTTGGGTGAGTTCCCGGGTTTCTGTAATATGTTGTGCGGGCGTAATCACTCGCAAATGAGATTTAAGGTCAAAGTTGTTACCCCTACGGAATATAAGACGTATCTCGAAACACTTAAGGCGGCCACGGTATGACAACGTATGCAGAGCGTCCAACCATTGCCTCAGGTGGATTAGTACCGACGCATAAAGGTAATCGATTTGTAAAATACCTTACGACAACAGATCACAAGTCAATCGGCTATTTGTACTTGGTAACTACTTTTGCATGGTTCTTAGTTGGTGGAATTCTCGCCTTGATTATGCGAACAGAACTTGCTCAACCAGGCATGCAATTTTTGAGCACTGAGCAGTACAACCAAATTTTTACAATGCACGGAACAATTATGTTGCTTATGTTTGCGACTCCGCTCTTTGTTGGTTTCGCGAATGTGATTATGCCTTTGCAAATCGGTGCAGCAGATGTGGCTTTCCCACGTTTAAATATGTTGTCCTATTGGCTCTACCTCTTCGGTGGCCTCATGGCATTTGGAGGTTTCCTTAGTCCTGGGGGAGCGGCCTCTTTTGGTTGGACTGCATACGCACCACTTGCTAATTCAACATACTCACCAGGAATCGGTGGCGACCTTTGGGTAATGGGCCTAGCCCTGAGTGGAATTGGAACAATTCTTGGCGGCGTAAATTTCATTACAACTATTTTCACAATGCGCGCACCAGGTATGACAATGTTTAGAATGTCAATTTTTTCTTGGAACATTCTTCTTACATCTATTCTTGTTCTGCTTGCATTCCCACCACTAGCTGTAGCACTTCTTGGATTGGAATCGGATCGACTCTTTGGTTCGCATCTCTTTGATCCAGCAAATGGTGGAGCGATGTTATGGCAACATTTATTCTGGTTCTTTGGACACCCTGAGGTATATATCTTGGCACTTCCATTTTTTGGAATAGCTACCGAAATTTTGCCAGTCTTTAGCCGTAAACCAATTTTTGGTTACAAAGGTCTTATTGCTGCAACTATTGCAATCTCAGCCCTTTCGGTTTCTGTGTGGGCTCACCATATGTTTGCAAGCGGACAAGTTCTTCTGCCATTTTTCTCTTTCATGACATTTCTTATTGGTATTCCAACTGGTGTTAAATTCTTCAACTGGATTGGCACCATGTGGCGAGGCAATGTTTCATTTGAAACACCCATGTTGTGGGTTATGGGATTTCTTGTAACCTTCCTCTTTGGAGGTCTGACCGGAATTATCTTGGCCTCACCACCACTTGATTTCGCAGTTTCTGCTTCTTACTTTGTAGTTGCACATTTCCATTACGTACTATTTGGAACAGTTGTATTCGCAATGTTTGCAGGTTTCTATTTCTGGTGGCCAAAGATGACCGGTCGAATGCTCAATGAGCGACTCGGCAAAATTCACTTCTGGACCCTCTTTGTTGGTTTCCACCTCACATTCTTAATCCAGCACTGGTTAGGTATCAAGGGATTCCCTCGACGTTATGCCGATTACCTACCTACAGATGGATTTACATTTATGAATACGGTCTCCACGATCGGCTCGTTCCTATTGGCTCTTTCTATGATTCCATTTTTCATCAACGTTTGGATTACTCGAAAATCTCCACTTGTAAATTGCGATGATCCTTGGGGTTACGGCGCATCACTTGAATGGGCGACATCGTGTCCACCACCACGCCACAACTTCTTGTCCATGCCGCGCATTAGCAGCGAACGTCCGGCTTTCGATTTACATCACCCACATATAAAGACTGAGGAACACTAAAGCGATGAAAACTAACTGGCGCTTATTTGTTGGACTCTCTGTTTTTTACGTAATCGTGGCTATTGTTTATTGGAAACTCAAGGGTGATCCACTAGGTATTACCGGAATACTTCTCTCTTCCGGCTTAGCAGGCATGGTTGGTTTTTATATTTGGTTTACGCAAAAGCGAATCGGTACAACTCTTCCAGAAGATAATACTTCGGCAGAAATAGTCGATGGCGCAGGAGAACTTGGTTTTTATAGCCCTCATTCTTGGTGGCCACTTCCAGTTGCACTGAGCATGTGTGTGGCGGGAATGGGCTTACTTATTGGTTGGTGGCTGACTCTAGTAGGAGTAACCACATTAATTATTAGCATCATTGGTCTTGTCACTGAATACGAAAAACCACTTTCTACTACTTCGCACTAAGTAATTTGTGAAGGCAATCTTTGGGAGAGTAGCTCCTTTTCTTTTTGTACTTTTGTGGAGTACTGGATTTATCGGTGTGAAGTATGGAATCCCTTACGCATCACCCTTTGCATTTGTCGCCCTACGAATGTGTATAGCCGCTCCTTTATTGGCACTCTTTGCGCTCATTTTTACTAAAAAATTTGAGATAACGAAAAAGATCTTCTTTCAATCAAGTGCCATTGGTCTCACTTTGCATGGTGCATATCTTGCTGGTTGTTTCTATGCTGTCAGCAAGGGTTTACCGGCAGGCATTGTTGCTCTCATAGTTAGTTTGCAACCGGTTTTAGTATCAATTTTTGCTGCCATTTTTTTGAAGGAAGAACTGAACTCTCGAAAAATTGCTGGTCTCATTCTTGGGCTATTGGGATTGGTAATTGTGTTAGCGCCTCGTATTACACACACCTCAGATATTTCGTGGGTGGCGCTAATCGCTTGCATCCTGGCACTCATTGGCGGAACTTCAGGAACTATTTTGCAGAAGCGCTATGGCGCCGGGTTACCTGTGCTTGCCTCAACATCAATTCAGTATGCAATGACAGCCCTTATGGTGGGATTGCTATCACTTGTTAGCGAAGATATACGAGTGCAGTGGGATGCCCATTTTGATTTTGCTCTCACCTGGCTCATTCTCGTCCTATCAGTGGGTGCAATCTTGCTGCTCTTTAGTTTGTTGGCAAGTGGAAGTGCAGCAAGTGTTTCTTCTTATTATTATTTAGTCCCACCTGTTACAGCGATAGAGGCGTACTTTCTCTTTGGTGAGAAAGTATCAATCTACGGCTTTGTAGGAACCATCATCACCGTCATGGGAGTCTGGTTAGTAGTTGCAAAACGAACTAGTGGTGTTCGATCTCTTTGAGATCTTGAGCCGAAACCTTAGGAACCGCAACAGCATTTGCGCGGCTCATGCGATTACGCAACTTGTTTTTGATGGCGCCAGGGCGCTTCACGCCGCGGGCATCTGTGTCAGATAGTTCAAGAGGCTTTGGCTGCTCATGTTGCGTTAGAACCCACGCCTTTTCAGCCGAAATTGGCTCATGAACTTCTACGAATTCACCACTTGGCATACGAACAAGTGTGCCTGTTTCGCGACCATGTAATACCAAGTCTCTGTCAGCTCGTTGTAATGAAAGACAAAGACGCTTAGTAATAACAAAGGCAATCGGTGGCAGCACCAAAATTCCGATGCGACTAAACCACATCATCTGATTGATGGTGAGATGAAATGTTGTAGAAATAATGTCGTTACCACCATTGAGAAGGCCGACAATAGTAAATGTCAAAGCCATCGCACCGAGAGCTGTTCGGTTAGGAACGTTACGTGGACGATCGAGAATGTGGTGTTCGCGCTTATCGCCAGAGATCCATGATTCAATAAATGGATAGAGCGCAAGACCTGTAAACATAATTCCTGGAACAATTAATCCTGGAATAAGAATGTTCCATGAGATTGTGTGTCCAAATGCATGAGTCTCTAGTGGGGGAGACATACGAACGAGGCCATCGAGCCATCCCATGTACCAGTCCGGCTGTGAACCTGCAGAAATTTGTCCTGGCGTATATGGCCCGTAGAGCCAAATTGGGTTGATTGATGCAACAGCCGATAGGAAAGCAATCACACCGAATACGATGAAGAAGAATCCACCAGCTTTAGCCATGTAGACAGGAAGTAATGGATAACCGACAACATTTTTCTCTGTGCGTCCAGGTCCTGGATATTGAGTGTGCTTCTGGTACCAGACTAACATCAAGTGCACAGTGATGAGGGCTAAGAAAATTCCAGGCAATAAAAGTACGTGGACTGTGTAGATACGAGGGATAAATGCATCTCCAGGGAATGCTCCGCCAAATGCAAAGTAGGAAATGTAGGAACCGACAACAGGCAGCGCTTGAATAATTGCTTCAGCGATACGAATACCAGTTCCAGATAAAAGATCATCGGGAAGTGAATATCCAAGGAAGCCTTCAACAATGCCTAGTGTAAGAAGGCCAACTCCGATGATCCAGTTGAATTCACGCGGCTTGCGAAATGCGCCAGTGAAATATACGCGCAGTAAATGCACAACAATGGCAACCATAAACAACAGCGCCGCCCAGTGGTGAATCTGACGCATCAATAATCCACCACGAATATCGAATGAGATATGCAAAGTTGATTGATATGCCTCAGACATAGAAAGACCTGAAAGTGGTTGATAGGAACCGTTATAAATTACTTCGTGTTGTGATGGCACAAACCAAAAAGTTAGGAATGTTCCCGAAAGCAATAAAATAATAAATGAGTAAAGTGCGATTTCACCAAGCAGAAATGACCAGTGATCAGGGAAGACCTTGTTGAGATTCTTCTTCATCCATTTAGCAGCCCCTGTGCGATCATCTACGTATCCTGCAACAGTGCCTGCAATTCGTTCGCGTGCGCTCATTTTGTATTTCTCTCCCAGAAGCTAGGTCCAACGGGTTCACTAAATGGATTTTGTGCGACTAAATAACCTTCGCTATCAACACTGATTCCTAACTGGGGAAGTGGTCTAGCTGCTGGTCCAAAAATAACTTTCGCACCTCGAGGCACATCGAAAGTTGATTGATGGCAAGGGCACAAAAGGTGTTTTGTCTGTTGCTCGTAGAGTGCGATAGCGCAACCCATATGGGAACAGATTTTTGAGAAAGCGATGATTCCTTCGTGGGTCATAGCCAATTTTTCAGGAGTGAGTTGAAATTCTTCTGGGCGAAGACGAATAAGTAGGACCGCATCTTTACCAATGTTATTGAGAGTGCGTTCCTCTCCTGCGCGAAGTTGCGGAAGAACTTGTGCAACGGCGCCAACCTCTAAATCGGAGGGTTTGATAGGGCGATTGCCTGGATCAGTTACGAGTCGTGTTCCTTTTTCCCAACTTGTTGTATCAAATTCTTTTGCAGGAAGCGGACCGAGATCGCGAAGTAGAAGAAGAGGAGAAAGGCCGATAAGTCCTAGTGATAGACCCATTGTTCGCTTAATCAATGAGCGACGACCTAGTCCAGCAGCAGCTGCACCTTCTTTGGCACTCTTAACAAGTGCCGCACGGTCTTCATCATCGGAGCGCATCTCATGGCGCATAGCGATTACTTCTTCATCTGGCATCAATGTCTTTGCCCAGTGAATTGCTCCCGCTCCAATGAAAAAGAGCGATGTAGCAAGACCTAAACCTAAAAAGAGTTGCTTAGCATTTGTCGTGCCTAATACTGGAAGATAGATAAATAAATCTTGAGAAATCCAAATGTAGGAATAGATGAATAAAATTGTTCCCGCTGCAGAGAGAAGAAAAAGAATCGCGACTTGGCGCTCTGCCTTCTTTTCAGCGATTGGATCGTGATCTGCTTTGCGATGAACATGCGCAGGCAATCCTGGATCGCTGATTGCTTCTAATTCATTCGACATGTAATTATCTCGCCTTCATTGCAAGCCATACAGCTACTCCGATGAGTAAACCAATTCCAAGTGTCCAAGAAAGCAAACCTTCAGTTACTGGGCCTACACGACCCAATGCCGCACCACCGAGTGCTGGTTCGGCTTGTGCTGACTTAATCCATTTAATAATTGAAAGTTTTTCAGCAGGTGTAATAATTTTGTCACCAAACACAGGCATTGATTGCGGACCAGTAATCATTGCCTCATACATGTATTTAGGTTCAACACCCATAAGAGTTGGTGCGTATTTGCCCTGAGTAAGTGCTCCACCTTGCGCCGCAAAGTTGTGACACATTGCGCAGTTAGTTCTAAAAAGTTGTCCGCCTTCTGCAGTATTTCCATCGCGCTCATAGTTGAGCACCGCATCCGTTGGAATTGCTGGACCAGTTGCTAAAGAGGAAACATATTGCGCTAATGCCGCAACTTGTTCTGCGTTGTACTTAGGAGGTTTGCGGACTGCTTGCGTACTCATATCGGCCATTGGCATGCGACCTGTACCAACTTGGAAATCTACAGATGCGGCGCCCACTCCGATCAATGATGGAGCTACCTGTCCACCTTCGGCATTGAGCCCATGACACGATGAACAACCTTTAAGAAATATTGCACGGCCTTCGTCAATAGCAGCAGTGCGAGCAAAAGTACTAATAGATTTTGAAGGCGTCGCACTTGCAACGGAGAAAGTTGTACCGATTGCTAAGAGAGCAAATAAAAGCAGGAGCGGGGCAGCTGCTTTATGTCTGCGATACCTAGATAAATGTTTCACAAAGAACCCTTCAGATCACTTTATAAGGTAGATCGCTGAAAACAGTGCGATCCACACGACGTCGACGAAGTGCCAGTAATAAGAAACCACGATCGCTGTTGTGGCTTGCTTCTGCGTAAATCTACGTGCTTTTGAAACACGAAGAATGACGATAAGAAATGCAATTAAGCCACCAGTTACGTGTAGTCCGTGAAAACCTGTTGCGATATAGAAAACAGAGCCGTACGCGTTAGATGAGAGTGTCAAACTTTCGCGGACAAGAGATGCGTACTCATAAATTTGTCCACCAACGAAAAATGCACCCATAAGAAATGTCAGCGAGAACCATTCACGCATTCCCCATTTACTTATTTTGAAAAATGAGCCAGTGCGCTTATTTTGAAAACGTTCTGCAGCGAAAACACCGAACTGACAAGTTACAGATGAAAGAACGAGAACAGTGGTGTTGATTGCTGCAAATTTAATATTGAGCATCTTGGAAGATTCAAGCCAAATTGCTGGACCTTGCACTGCACGCGTTGTGAAATAAATAGCGAATAGTCCGGCGAAAAACATCAGCTCACTCGATAGCCACACTATTGTCCCCACGGCTACTGCATTAGGGCGGGTGATTCTGTGGTGATCGGGAAGCGTTGTCGATGACATGGGGGAGATTATTCCCGAAAAGCGTGGCTGAGTCTCCTTGCAGGCTCCAAAAACCCTTGCCAATTCCTCTTATCTCGCGTGAAACAGGTCACTCGATATTGCACGCCTCTAGTGGAATTCGAGAATAGACTTTGCCCATGTCCGAGAGCGCAAGTGCAAAAAAGAGAATCCTTGTTTACTCCGATGATTCCACTATCCGCTCCGCTATAGCAGGGGCGCTAGGAACTCGAGTATCTGAGGATTTGCCAGAACATGAAATTCTTGAATTTGCTACTGGCAACGCGTTGCGTTTATTTCTAGATCGCAAAGGTGCAACGGCTAATAATCACGTGGATTTATTTATTCTCGATGGTGAAGCTGTTCCAGAAGGTGGAATGGGTATTGCCCGTCAGCTCAAAGATGAGATTTTTGAATGCCCGCCAGTGTTGGTGATTACAGCACGAAAAGCTGATGCATGGCTTGCGGCATGGTCTTTAGCTGAAGCATCCGTTATGCATCCCATAGATCCATTCACACTTGCGCATACCGTTGCAGATTTATTGCGCGGAAAAAGCCTGACTACTGCTTGAGTTATTTGTGAAATGAGCTGGCGTACTCATATAGATCACCTCATAGGTGGCCTTGATTTAGAGCCAGCCGATGTTCAGTGGTGCATGCGAGAAATTCTGGAAGATCGCGCCGATGTAGAAATCATTAAAGAGTTTTTGCTCGCCCTAAAAGCAAAGGGCGAAACTGCAGAAGAAGTCGGTGCATTAGTTGCACAAATGTATGAACACAGCGCCCCTATAACTATTACAGAACGCGCCGTTGACACTGTTGGAACCGGTGGCGACGGCGCGCACACTATAAATATTTCAACAACTGCCGCCATCATTGCTGCAGCCGCCGGCGTAAAAGTACTCAAACACGGCAATCGGGCAGCATCATCAAAATCGGGTTCAGCAGATCTCTTGGAAGCGCTGGGAATTTTTGTGGCCCTGGATGGCGCTGGAGTTGAAAAAACTTTTCACGAACTAGGAATTGGTTTTTGTTTTGCGCCAAAGTTTCACCCTGCAATGCGCTTTGCCGCTCCTGCTCGAAAAGAGTTAGGAGTCCCAACTGTTTTCAATATTCTGGGGCCACTCGCAAATCCAGCCAGGCCGCAAGCAGCCGCCATTGGCGTTGCTAACGATCGAATGCATTTAGTAATGGCCCAAGTTTTAGGTGACCGTGGAGTCGATGGTTTCGTATTTCGTGGCGATGATGGACTCGATGAAATTACATTGGCGACAACAACATCAGTACTCACCATAGGCAATGGAACTATTTCTAGCGACCTCATTGACCCACGCGATTTTGGAATATCTCTTTCACCAGTGAGCGCTTTAGTGGGTGGCGATGCAACTGAAAATGCACGAATTACGACTGCCATTTTTGCGGGGGAGCGAGGAGCACCCCGCGATGCAGTTCTGCTCAATGCCGGCGCTGCAATCGCTGCCTACCTTGGTGAGTTTGAACTTTCATTACATGAGCGAATGGAAATAGGTGTGGCTCGCGCAATTACCGCTATTGATAGTGGCGCCGCAACTCAGTTGGTTGTGCGTTGGGCTGAGCTAAGCCAAAGATTGTCGGCTTCGTAATCTTTTCTCATTGATTCGTTTTTGAAGTAAGTACTACCTGCGCCAAAAATCGGCATTGACCATTCGCCCGTAAGTGAAACCAAACGTATTCCAGGAGATTCGAGATAGCTCAGAAGTTTTTCAACTTCTTCATATGTTGATGCAGGCAAAATGGAATCACGAGGAGTCACGATTTCAGATGTCATCACCAATGACTCAATTGTCCTATTGATATCTATTCCATTGACGGATTGGGCACTTCCAACAAGGCGACCATATCGAATACACACAAACTCCCAGAGCCCAGATTCCTGTTTTGTGGCAGTAACTAATTCGGGCACCTGCGTGAGAGAGCGAATGCGTTGGCCGCGTGAGACACCGCGAACGAAAGCGCTTTGTTGATTTCGCACAAGTGCTGCTTCTTCAAATTTTTCATCAAGGGAAAGCTCGCGCATCTTTGTTGAAAGGTGCTCGATGAGTTTGCGAGAGTCAGTATGTAAATGGTGTTGAGCAAGGGCCACTATCGAGAAATATTGAGTTGCACTTTGGGCACCGATGCAAGGGGCGCCACACTTTTGCATATCGAAGAGGGCACACGGGCTGGCATTTTTCTGACTTTTCTCATTGATTTTGGGAGTGCATTGGCGCAGCGCAATCATTGTATGAATTGCATCAATTGCTAATGTGGCATCGCCAACTCCATTGAAAGGTCCAAGCCATCCTTGTTGATCACGCAGAGTATGCGCGCCTCGTAGCGTTACCAATCGAGGGAAGTTTTCTTCATTGATTGCCACCCAAACAGCTTTTTCTTGATTGCGAGATCGACGATTGAATCGTGGCTGATAGTCACTGATAAGACGCAGTTCGCGCACTTGGGCTTCCAAAACTGTTGCGCAAACAATGGTGTCAATGTGATCTGTGAGTGCAAACATCTCATGCATTCTCCTGCGGGTTTCACTTGCCGTGAAATAGCTTCGAACGCGATTTCGTAGGTTCTTAGAAGTTCCAACGTAGAGCGCTACATTCTTAGAATCGCGAAATATATACACCCCAGGTGCGGCTGGAATATTTGCAGCCAAATGTTTCTTAGCGATTTGGGCCTTGGTGATTCGATTACTAAATGAGGAGACTTCTTCCAGCGTTGTAATACCTAGTGTGCCCAATCTTTCAAAAAGGCCGTGTAATACATCAACAGTTGCGCGGGCATCATCGAGTGCTCGGTGGGTAGGCGAAGTTCTTGCGTGAAAGAAATGTGACAATGTTGAAAGTTTGCAGTTTCTAACTTCGTCTTTACTCAAAACATTACGCGCAAGTTTTGCCGTATCGAGTACTGGAAATTTCGGCCACTGATACTTATGCATCGATGCGGCCGATTTGAGAAAGCCAAGATCAAAGGGCGCATTATGAGCAACTATCACCGTTTCATCAGCACTTCCTAAAAACTCCAAAAAGGTAGGAAATGCTTCGGCAATTGTCGGGGCATTGATAACCATTGCATCTGTAATCCCAGTGAGCACCGTTATGAATGCAGGAATTGATTCCTGGGGATTGATAAAGCTTTGAAATTCTCCAATGATTTCCCCGCCGCGAACTTTGACCGCACCTATCTCTGTGATTCCCGAGCCGAGCCGCGATGAAGCCCCAGTTGTTTCTAAATCCACAACGACGAAAGTTATTTGGTTGAGGAGGCGACTAATATCGTCGAAAGTACTTTGCCAAGAATTCATAATTGGCGATGTTAGGTCATTGAACTGACAATCGCACCTGGCGTACCTTTATCTCATGAGTACACATGGAGCACCCGTTGGATTAATCCAAAATTTCGCTGCGCAAGGAAATGGCGAGAATGCAAAAGTGGGAATCATTTTGGTCCACGGCTTTACTGGATCTCCCGCAGCGATGCGACCATGGGCCGAATTTCTCAATGCCCGCGGATACACAGTGCGAGTTCCACTGCTACCAGGTCATGGAACCCATCCCAATGATTTGAATAAAACTAAATGGCAACAGTGGCCGGCATGCGTTGAAAATGTTTTGTACGAACTTTCAGAAAAGTGCGACACAATTTTTATCTGCGGATTATCAATGGGCGGAGGAACAACGCTGCACGTTGCCGAAAAGCATGGCGAACGTTTGGCCGGAATTATTTTGGTCAATCCGATGATTCATGTGCCTTTAGTTCCAGTTCCACTTGCATGGGTACTTTCTCGCTTACAAAAAATGCGCAAATCAGTTGGCGATGACATCAAGCGACCAGGAATAACCGAATGGGGATATGACGCATTACCAGCCTTTGGTGTTGTTGAACTATTGAAAATGTTGAAAATCACGCGCGAAAAACTCGGCACAATCACTTTGCCAGTGCAGTTGTTTCATAGCGTTGATGATCACACTTTGCCGGTTTCAAATACTGAAATCGTGATGAAAGGTATTTCTTCTACAAATAAGAATCGCATCGAGCTTACAAATAGCTATCACGTGGCCACTCTGGATTACGACGCCGAACTAATTTTTCAGAACTCACTTACTTTCATTGAAGGCCTGACTAAATAGTCCATCACTTGGCGAGCACTCCACCCATGTGGGTAGCGTTGCAATAATTCTTTTTCACCGCTTTGGTCTGAGCCCAAAGTTATCAGCGGTGGTTCCACGTATCCATCGATTCGATGTTGGGCCATTCCCACATTAGCCATTAGGGCATTGCATAAGCATTTCTTTTCTAGAGTTCCACCGGGTTGACCTTCCTTGAAAAGAAAGGTTTTCTCTGGCTCCCCTGAACACCGATAGGCAAGGCGCCCATCACTCTTTTCAACAACGCTACGTAAATAGCCTAGATCGCACAGTCGTCGTCGCTCTTCAAATAATTCATGATCTGAAATCGTTCCTGCCAGAGCCACATATTTAAAGGGGAAGGATGTTGGAGAACCCAGTGGATCTGTAATTACTTCTAGCTTCTCATCTTCTATTTTTACTAATACCTCGTTGCGTAATTCTTGTGTCAAACCTGATTCTTGTGAGAGTGCAAAAATAGATCCAACCTGCACGCCTTGCGCGCCAGCATCGATTGCCTCTTGGACCTTTTCGGGAGTTGAATAACCACCTGCTAACCAAAAGGGAAGACCAATAGCTCGAACTTTCTCAATGTCGGCGTTATCTTTTTCGCTAAAGAGGGACTGACCATCTTCGCCGATAGGAGTTTTACCGCGAGGGGGAGCGTTATGACCACCGGCACTTGGACCTTCAATAACAAAACCATCGGGCCTAGTTACCTCGTCTTTATTGAGATAAGCAGCCAAAATATGTGAGGAAACTATTGCTAAAAACATTGGCTTTCTCAATGTCCGCGAAGATGCACCATCAATAATGTCAGGATTAAAACGAAGTCGATATTTTTGTGTCGCATTTTCAACAGCAATCGGCATATCCGTTTTTTGATGCTGCACCAAGTCACGAAGCATCCGTGGAATTTCACTTGGGATTCCTGCACCCATCAATATGTAATCAACATCAGCTAATAAGGCCCCATACATAGAAGCTGGTGTTGCCAGTTGAATCTTTTCTAGGAAATTTATTCCGATCAATCCTGGGTGATTTTCTTTGGCCAGCCACACTTCAACAAAGTTTGAAAGTACGAGCATCTGTGCCGAGAATTCACTGGGGTGCAAACTCAATTTGGGTACGGGCGAATAACTCTGGTTGGGATCTCGTCCACCATCTATGAAATATCGCTCAAGGACATTGGTAGCAAATCCCTGATCGGGAAAATGTAAAAGTGCTCGTCTCACGCTTCCATCCACATCGCCATCTTGTAAACGACGCGCGATAACAGAATCGATGGATGTTCCAGAAACAACTCCCAATCCACCTGCTTGCGAAACCTCACGAGCCAATTTCCATGAGGAGATGGCAATGCCCATTCCACCCTGAATAATCCTTGGATATTTCATACTCTCCATGGGCGCAATTCTAAGAAAGTTAGCAACGAGTTCGATTTGTATCTCGGGTGGCACCTCTCACTAGAATATGAATATGACTACACCTTCGACTCTCAAAACCTTTCTTTGGTTTAATGAAACACTCGAAGAGGCGCTGACTTTTTATCAAGAAACTTTCAAGGATGTAGTAATCCACTCATCGGGTCGACCTGAACCAGGTGGGAAATTGATGACCGCTGATTTCTCAATATTTGGCCATGAATTTATTGGAATGGGTTGGCCTGGAGGTCCAGAGTTCAATGATTCAATCTCGCTCTCTATTTCCTGTAATGGCCAAGATGAGACAGATCGCCTTTGGGATGCAATTACCAAAGAAGGAAGTGCAGGCCAGTGCGGTTGGTGTAAAGATAAATTTGGAGTTTCGTGGCAAGTGAGCCCTATACAGATGCGCGATCACCTACAAAATCCTGACCCTGCAAAATCTGCCTATGCCTGGAATGCGATGCGTGGGATGTCGAAGATAGTTATCTCAGAGCTTCACGAATAATATTGCGAAGTGATATTTAGATTAGCAATCCTTGTAGCCAAGTTTGCTGGTTTAGTGTCAAGAAATATCCTTGGCAAAAGCGGGGAGACAATACCGGGCAAAGTTTTACTCACTCTTTTTCCTGATGCAATTAGCAAACTCTCGCAGGGCAGAATCGTGATTCTGGTTTCTGGCACTAACGGTAAATCTTCGACAACTCGCACACTGGCTTCGATGGTCTCGGAAATAGGACCAACGACTTCAAATTACACTGGTTCAAATTTAGATCGTGGAATTGCAACGGCGCTGATGCGCAAATCAAAGTATGCGGTGTTAGAAATTGACGAACTTTTCTTGCCATCCATGATTGTTGCAACCAAGCCAGCAATGGTTTTATTGCTCAACCTTTCACGAGATCAGCTCCACCGTATGCTTGAAGTCAGGAGAGTGGCATCTCTTTGGCATGAGGCTGTAGCAAAGAGTCCGCAAACTCTTTTTGTTGGAGATATTGATGACCCATTTATTGCCTACGCATTATCGGCAAGTACGCGAAATATTTCGCTTTCATTTGGTGGACGTCGACACATTGATGCCTCTGCCTGTCCGTCCTGTGGGATTTATTTAGCGTGGCAAGGTAATTCTTTTACATGCCACTGTGGATTGACTAATGCGAGCCCAACAAAAGTTTTATCCTCCGGCAATGCCGCATATCGAAATTATCAATTAGCGACCTTTGCGAATAAGGAATTGGGCGGGAAAGAGCGCGCATATGTTCAGGGTGATTTTGAGCGAACAATTGCAGCAAAAGAAGATGGTATTTCTCGAATTCGGTTAGTGAAAAATCCTGCTTCGTGGAGTGAAGCTCTCGCATCCATTGAGAGCAAGGAGTTCATTCTTATTCTCAATTCCCGCCAGCAAGACGGATTAGATATTTCATGGATTTGGGATATCGATTTTTCAGCTTTGGCGGGAAAGAGTGTGCGAGTTACAGGGGAGCGCGGTATCGATATGCAATATCGCTTACATGTCGCCGGCATTGAAAGCTCACTCCATGCGACTTACCAGAGCGCTCTATCGAACGTGGATTCCAGTGTCCAGGTGTTAGCTTCGTATTCGGCCTTCCATGAGTTGGCGATGCGATGAAAAGACTCACGATTATAAGTTTGCACAAGGAACTTCTCGGTACCTACGGTGATCAAGGAAATGTTGAAGTCCTTGCGCATCGGGGCGGGTTGCTTGGTTACGAAGTAAAAGTTGCAGAGATTTCTTATCGGGATTTAGTTCCAGATAATGGTGATATTTATTTATTGGGTGGAGCAGAAGATTCAGCACAGATTTTGAGTGCCGAAGCTTTGCGTCGCGATGGCGGACTACAGCGGGCGAAAGAGCGAAGTGCGGTAATACTAGGAGTCTGCGCAGGTTTTCAAATATTAGGCAATAGTTACTTTGCAAATGGAGTGAAGCATCAAGGCCTAGGGCTTTTAGATGTTGATAGTTTCCCAGGAGAGAAGCGCAGTGTCGGTGAAATTCGAGTCACCAGTCTTTTGAATGAAGAGGAGATGAGCGGATTCGAAAATCACTCGGGACAAACTCGCTTGGGTGGGCGAGCACTTCCACTCCATAGAGTGAAATCAGGAATTGGTAACGGCGATGGGCACTATGACGGTGCAATGAACACCAATGTTTTTGGAACTTATTTACATGGCCCAGTACTTGCCCGCAATCCGCATTTTGCTGATCATTTGATAGCCA
>CANFXM010000032.1 GCA_947451045.1 Actinomycetota bacterium
GATCAAGTTGCAAAAGCAGCTTGGGCTAAATGGAGCAAAGAAGTTTCAGAAACTGCTACTGGATGTGCTATTGCAATTGAACTTGAGATTGCACCAGTTGCCGAGCGAACAGCTGTAGCAAGTAAGTTGGCGGCACTCGTTGATAAAGTCAACGGACGAATCTCAACTGGATTCCTTGGAACTCCACTTGTTATGCCAGCGCTTTCTAAGTATGGACATCTAGATTCTGCATACAAGCTACTTCTAAACGAAGAAGTTCCAGGATGGTTGTATCAAATCAATAATGGTGCAACATCAATGTGGGAGCGCTGGGATGCAATTTTGCCTGACGGCTCATTCCAATCAGGTGATCTTGAAAATGCTGGTAACAGCATGATCTCTTTCAACCACTATGCATATGGCGCCGTTACAACATGGATGTATCGCAATGTTGCCGGTATTTCTCCAATGATTGAGAAGCCAGGCTATGAAGAGATTCTCTTCGCACCAACCCCACATGCATCACTCACCTGGGCAAAAGCAAGCGTAGAAACACGCTACGGAACTGCTGCAATCGATTGGAAGAAGGATGGAAATTCCTATTCAGGAACCATCACAATTCCAGCAGGTTCAATTGGTTGGTTTGAAACAAAAGGAAAGCGCACCCGATTTGGCTCAGGTACGCATTCCATTTCTTTCTAATTAGCAAGTAAAGGTATTTGTTCCAACCTTAATTACATGCTCGCTGCCATCAGGTAATATCGCTTTGCCTGATGTGCCTTGCGGCGCAGTTACATTCAATGTAAATGCCTTGCCGTCAAGCTTCCATGCAACTGAAATCTCGCCATATTTTGTAATGTGGCGCGTATTTACATGTTTGATATCTGCATGCATTTTAGGCTGCACAACAAACTCTTGATAGGCAGGTTTCGTTGCAACAAGGCCTGCAATGTAGCGATGCAAGAAGGAAATAACTGCGCCTTTGCTGTAGTGATTCAAAGATGCAAAAGCTTTACCATCTTTATCAATACCTTCCCATAATTCCCAGACAGTCGTTGCTCCACGGTTGCGCATTGCAAGCCATGATGGTGGCGTATCTTGGAAGAGAAGTTCGAATGCAAGATCAAGGTGGCCATTATCTGCAAGTACTGGTAAAAGGTATGGAGTCGTAAGAAAGCCTGTACCTAAATGTGTTCCAGCAGCACGCACTAATTCGACTAGTCGATTCACAAACTTGGCACGAAGTTCATCTGGTGCCAAACCAAAATCTAGCGCTCGAACATAATGCGCTTGAGTATCAGGATTGAGTAATCCATCAGATGTAATGAACTCTTTTTGCCATGCATTCTTTGTGTTCTCGGCAACTTTTCGGTAGTGCTCTAATACAGATTCTGGTTTACCAAGAATCTTTCCAGCAACGACCATCTGCTTTGCAGAACGATGTAAGTACGGCGTTGCAACATCTGCGCGGTCTGCCGTGAGTAGAACACCAAAATCTGTTGTATCAACACCTGGTTCTAACCATTCACCCCAGTGGTACGGGGTATCCCATAAAAATTCTTCGTGCGCCGCTGCAACGGGACGCAACTTTTCACGATCTGGGTGACGCTGTGTTTTTGAGCGATGTAAGCCGAAATTTATCCATTTTTCTGCGGCATCGAAGCATTCTTCTAGCGCCCGGGTATCTCCATATTCCTCATACATTGCAAGTGGCACAGCAATAATTGCATCGCCCCAACCGGCGGAGGCATTGATATGCGCCATTGGTCCTTTGAAAGATCCCGTGAAATCAGGTGGTGCAATATTTGGAACAGCGCCATCTTCGCGCTGACCAACTACAACATCAGCTAACCACTTGCGCGAGAAATCATTGACATCGAAAAGATATGCAGCAGTTGGTGCAAATATCTGCCAATCCCCTGTCCAACCTGCGCGTTCACGTGTTGGGCAATCTGTTGGAACATCACACATATTGTCGCGAAGTGACCACACAGTTGCTTCGTGCAACCAATTTAGGCGAGCGTCATTTGATTCAAACCAACCTGTCTTCTTCAAATCACTGTGAACAACTATTCCAACTAGATCCTTTGTAGTGAGATCTTTAGGATGACCAACCACGCTAATAAATTGAAAGCCATGGGTTGTAAATTGTGGTTCAAAGATATCTCCAGGAGTTCCAGCCGAAATAACACGATCTATTTGACCAGCCTCTTGTCGACCAAAGCCAGGCAATTCCAAAATTAAGTGCTCGAGTGTTACATCACCAGTTTGATCGAGTGCCTCGCCATGAATCAAAGTAATTTCAGTACTGGCTGGACCAAGATCTAATAAACGCATCCAGCCATTTATATTTTGACCAAGGTCAACAACTTGTACATCTTTAGAAATTCTTTTCACCGAGACAGGAACTATCTCTTCAGTACGACGAACAGGTGGAGCAAATTGAGAAACAAGGACGGCATCGACAGAGATTTCTTCTGGATGCACCCACGTAGAATCATCAAAACCTGACTTGTAAGTTGCAGCATTGATCAAACGTCGATCTTCGCTTTGTCCAAGAATAAGATCTGCCGAAGTTATATGAGATCTACCTACACGCCAACTCTTATTAGTACCAATAATCTCAGTACTTCCATCATCGTAAGTAATTTCTAATTGAGCTAGGGCAGCAACATGAGTACCAAAGTTATTTGGCTGCTTAAAAGCTCCCATTACGGAGCGAAACCAGCCATCTCCAAGAAGAATTACGATCGCATTCTTCTCGCTCAAATTTGTAACCGGGAATGTTTGCACCGCAATTTGGACACCGTAATCAGTTGAACCAGGTGTGAGCTCTTCATCGCCAATCTTTACGCCATTGATAAAGAGTTGGTATTGGCCTTGTGCAGTAGCGCGAATGCGCGCACTCTTTACTTTCTTGTCACATGAAAATTCAAATCGGATTTGATAGACGGGTCTTTCTCCCGGTTGTGGGACTTCACTTTCGGCAACTTTTATCCAGCGAGCAGATAATTCGTTTGGTGTAAAAGCTAATGAATATGGCGAATGTGTATGCAATGTTTGGCTCATACCTAAGAATAATTCCTTAGGTAAATAAGGTCAATGCTTTTGTGGGACAAAAAGCTTGGGAGCTAAACTTTTTCTGATTGCATTACGCGCCTCGGATAAGTTAGCAAATTCCCCCGATGCGATTGCTTGCATAGCAACATTGCCGATCAATGTTGATTCAGTTGGACCTGCCGAAATAACACAACCTGTTGCATCCGCTGCCATCTGATTGAGCAAGTGGATTTGTGAACCTCCACCGAGAATATGTATCTTCGTAATCTTCTTACCCGTAACTTCTTCAATCTCTTCAAGTGTCTTTTTATAGGCAAGCGCCAAACTGATAAAAATGCAACGAATGTAATCACCATGACTTTGTGGCTCTGGTTGATTGCTTTCACGGCAGAATCGTGCAACCTTGTGTGGCATATCCCCAGGTGTTGCAAAGAGAAGATTATTTGGATCAATAACCGATTTGAATGTTGAATTCTCTGCTAGCGCAATGAGTTCAGTGAGTTCTGGTGTGAACCCTTCTTCGCGCCATGTACGGCGACATTCTTCAAAGATCCAAAGGCCAGTAATGTTTTTGAGAACACGAACTGTGTTTTCTACACCAAGTTCATTCGTTAGATTAATTGCAAAGGCATCACTGCCACGAAATGGAACACTTGATTCAATACCAAGCAGTGACCAAGTACCACTCGATAAATAAGCCTCAATTTCAGCATTTTCTATAGGTGCGCCAGCTACCGCTGAAGCAGTGTCATGTGAGCCTGTGGCTACTACTTTTATTCCATCGAGTGATCCATGACCACGAATTACACCTAAGTCACTTCCAGGTTCATGCAGAGCTGGGAAAATATCTGCGCGCAGACCAAGTAATTCAATGAGTTCGTAATCCCATGTGCGCGATTTTGTATCTAATAACTGGGTTGTTGAGGCATTTGTTATTTCGGTGGATGCCACACCAGTGAGCGCATGGTTCATAAAATCTGGTACTAATAAAAATTGAGCAGCGCCTACGTAGTTCGGATCTTCTTTTGCGGCCATCAATTGATAAATTGAGTTCAGCGATAAGAATTGAATTCCAGTTGTCTGATAAATGCGTTCCTTGCCATATTTTGCAAGTGTTGCCTCAAATGCCACTTGATTTCGTGGATCACGGTATGAACGTATAGGCAGTAGTTCTTTGCCAGAAGAATCTAGAAATCCATAGTCGACCGCCCAGGAATCAATTGCAAGTGAGGTAACAGGACCGAGTGCTGCCGCTTTTTCAATACCGGCAATAGATTCCTTGAGGATATATTGCCAATCCCATCGCATACCGCCATCGTCATTCGTGATAACTTCATGGGGAAAGCGGTGCACAACATTGATGTCAAACGTACCTGAATTAGTATCAACGAGTGCAACGCGACCCGATGTAGCACCGAGATCAACAGCAATATAGCGGCCCATGATTAGCGCAAGAAAGCTGCTGCAACTCCACCATCGACTGGAATATGAAGTCCCGTAGTAAGCGGTAATTCATTTGCACACAAAACAAATACCGCAGCAGCAATATGATCTGGAAGAACTTCCTTCTTTAAGATTGTGCGCTGTGCGTAATATTCGCCAAGTTTTTCTTCTTCTACTCCATAGACAGCAGCGCGTTGTGCACCCCATCCACTTGCAAAGATTCCAGAACCTTTTACTACTCCATCAGGATTTACGCCATTGACACGAATTCCATATCCACCAAGTTCTGCAGCAAGTAAGCGAACTTGATGTGCTTGATCAGCCTTTGTTGCACCGTAAGCAACATTGTTTGGACCAGCAAATACGCTGTTTTTAGAGGAGATATAGACGATATCGCCTCCCATTTTCTGGGCGATCATTGCTTTAGCTGCTTCGCGAGATACAAGGAAAGAACCACGCGCCATCACATTATGTTGAACATCCCAATCAGTAACTGAAGTTTCAACGAGTGGCTTACTAATAGATAGTCCGGCATTGTTCACAACCAAATCAACTCCACCAAAAGCAAGTGCACAGGCATCGATAGATGCTGCAACTGCGGCTTCATCAGTGACATCTACCGATACTGCGAATGCCTTATCTGCTCCACCTAGTTCTGCGGCAACTTTCTTTGCTGCTTCAAAGTCGCGGTCTGCAATAACAACACATGCGCCTTCAGAGGCGAGTCGCTCTGCAGTCGCTTTACCAATTCCTGAACCGCCACCAGTTACTAACGCAATACGCCCAGCAAGTGATTTTGGTTTTGGCATGCGGCGAAGTTTTGCTTCCTCAAGCTCCCAATATTCAATGTTGAACTTTTCAGATTCCGCAATTGGCTTGTAGCTAGAGACAGATTCTGCACCACGCATAACATTGATTGCATTGATATAGAACTCGCCAGCAACACGTGCTGTCTGTTTATCTTTGCCGAAGCTAAACATTCCAACACCGGGTACCAAGATAATGAGGGGATCTGCACCGCGCATTGCAGGTGATTCCTTAGTCGCATAACGGTTGTAATAGTCGGCATATCCCTTGCGGTATTCCTCGTGTAATTCATGAGCACGAGCAATCACAGTTTCGATAGGTGCATCGGCTGGTGTATCTAGAATCATTGGAGATACTTTTGTGCGCAAGAAGTGATCGGGGCACGATGTGCCAAGTGCACCAAGGCGCGTTAACTCTTTGCGTGAAATGAAATCAAGAACAACATCTGCGTCACTGAAATTTCCAATCATGCGCGCGTCTTTAGATGCGATTCCTCGAAGTGTTGGAGCAAGTGCGGCAGCACGCACACGTCGCGCATCGGGTGAAAGTGGCGTCCATTCTTTTACAACTGCGCCGAAAGGATCCTTGCGACCATTATCGGCTAAGAACTTTTCTGCCTTATTTATAGCGTCTATTGAGCGCTTTTCGCACTCTTCACTTGTACTTGCCCATGTTGTTAGACCGTGACCGCCAAGGATTGCACCCTTTGCAGATGGATTCTTCTTTGCAAGTTCAGCGATATCTAGACCTAATTGAAAGCCAGGGCGGCGCCAATCGATCCACAATATTTCATCCCCAAAACATTTCTTAGTTAGGGCTGGGCCATCGGCGGCAGTTGCAAGGGCAATTATTGAATCTGGGTGCAAGTGATCTACATGCGCAACATCGACAAGGCCGTGCATTGCAGTGTCGATACTTGGCGCAGCTCCACTTTTTCCAAAAGTGCAGTAGTCAAATAGCGCAACCATCTCATCTTCAAATTCAAGTCCGCGATACACATTGGCGAGTGCTTTCAATCGATCAAGATAAAGAGCAGCTAAGCCGCCTTCCTTCAAAGTTCCAAGATCTCCGCCGGAACCTTTAACATACATAACATCTACATCAAGACCAGTCGATGGATCTTTTGTAGCGCCTTTTGCAGATGTATTACCACCGGCATAGTTTGTATATTTTGGGTTACTCCCCAGGCGATTACTGCGACCTAATAACTCTTCAATTGTTTTATTACTCGCCATTAAAAATTACGCTCCCCAGCCTGCTTGGTTGCCACCGACGCGTTCAGTTGCAATTTTCTTTGCATATCCACTTGCCGCATATGCCTTCATCGGTTCTGGATCAATTCCATTATCTGCGCGGAATTCGCGAAGTAACGGACGAACGTCAGTGTTGTACGCATCCATCAAAACTTCATGGGCTGCAAGTACATCTCCAGCAACTTGTGCTGCTTTCAAGGCACCTTGATCAACAGTTATTGCTTTAGCAACAGCTTCTTGTACATTCATGATTGAGCGAATTTGACCAGGAATCTTTGCCTCAATGTTGTGGCATTGATCGAGTACGTATGAAACTGGTGTTCCAACATCAAAGCCCCCACCAACATTTACTTCGTGCATGATGCGGAAGAGCTGGAATGGGTCTGCAGCACCGACAATGAGATCATCGTCTGCGTAGAAACGTGAGTTAAAGTCGAAGGCACCGAGGCGCTTTGCACGCAACAAATTAGCAACAATAAATTCAATATTTGTACCTGGTGCGTGGTGACCTGTATCAACTACAACCCATGCCTTAGGTCCAAGTGCTAAGCAATGAACAAGTGAAGTTCCCCAGTCAGGAACATCAGTGTGATAAAAAGCTGGTTCAAAGAATTTATATTCCAGAAGCATGCGTTGGTTATCTCCAAGGCGCGCATATGCTTTTTCAAGTGATTCAGCTAAACGATCTTGGCGTTCACGAATACTGTCTTGTCCTGGATAGTTTGTTCCATCGGCAAACCATAATTTCAGATCACGCACACCAGTGATATCCATGATGTCGATGCAGTCAATTAGATGTGCAACAGCCTTTGCGCGAATCTTTGGATCTGGATTACAAACCGAACCTAAAAGGTAATCATCATCTTGGAATGTATTGGAGTTGATTGTGCCAAGTGAAACTCCAAGTGACTTCGCGTGCTCAGAGAAGTTTGCATAGTCGGCAACTTTGTCCCATGGAATGTGTAATGCAACAGTTGGCGCAGCACCGGTGTACTTATGCACTTGCGCAGCATCGGCGACTTTCTCATACGGGTCGCGAGGTACACCTGGTTGCCCAAAGACCTTGAAGCGCGTACCTGAATTTCCATAAGCCCACGAAGGTGTCTCAATCGCTAGGCGCTTGAGTACTGCTTTGACCTCTGCTGCATTTGCCATCATCTTCTCTTTTCTTTATTTGAGGTAGAAAACATTTTCGAGTGCGATAAAACCTTCATCGGCGTGCTTATCACCAAGATCTAAAAAGTACGGCCCCATAAATTTTTGCCATCGCTCATTTACTTCTTCAGCGGCCATGCCATCCTGAGCCGCTTGAAGGTCGGGAGTTTCAAAATATAAGAAGAGCGAACCATCAGCGCGATCAAGAAATATTGAATAGTTATGCCATCCAGTTTTTTCAAGGGCTGCCAACATTTCTGGCCAGACTTTCGTGTGGTGCTCTACATACTCATCCATAAGTTCCATGCGAAGTTGCAATCGAAAGCCGATGCGCTCCATAGAATCCCCCTTGTGGAATTGAACCGATTCACCACCAATAGCCCAATATTAGTTTCCCTGCAAGCGTGAGTCAATAAAAATTATCTAGGGAATCCCCATAGAGGCCATAAAAGAATTGACACGGTTCAATAATTGAGAGCAGTATCGCCCACGTGAGTGCGAACCTACGCGATGTGGCCAAAAAGGCAGGCGTCTCGGTCGGCACTGTTTCAAATGTGCTGAACCGTCCTGAGGTTGTATCCCCCAAAACTCTTGAACGAGTTCAAAAAACAATCGCAGAACTCGGTTTTGTACCCAATGGTTTTGCACGTCAATTGAGATCTGGGTACAGCCGCACAATTGGATTAGTTGTGCCCGATGTTGCAAACCCATTTTTTACTGAAGTGGCACGCGGAGTAGAGGATGCAGCAAGCAAAAGAAATTACGCAGTTTTTCTCTGTAATTCCGATGAAAGTTTAGAGAAAGAGAATAAGTATTTATCAGTTCTTATTCAGCAACAAGTGCGAGGTGTACTTATCACTCCCGCGGATGCGCAAGGTCATGAATACGAAAACTTACGTGAGCGCGGAATTTCCGTAGCGCTACTGGATACAGAAACAAAGAATTCTTCACAATGTTCAGTATCAGTAGACGATGTCCGCGGTGGAGAAATTGCAATTGAACATCTGTTATCACTTGGGCATAAAGATATTGCATGGGTTACTGGACCCGAAACTATCCCACAAATTGTTGATCGAACAATGGGTGTAACGAAAGCGGCAAAAGTTGGAAAAGCTGAAATCTCTACAATTCGTGTCACATTGATGAATGTTGCCCAAGGTGAAGCAGCTGCCAAAAAAATTCTTTTGCTCAAGAAAATGCCATCAGCAATATTTTGCGCAAACGACCTTCTCGCCTTTGGTGTTATGAGGGTGTTACTTGATGCAGGTATAAATATTCCAGAACAAGTATCACTTTTGGGTTATGACGATATTTCTTTTGGAAATTCAGCAGCCGTACCACTTTCGTCAATTTCACAGCCCGCTTATCAACTAGGTGTTACCGCAGCCGAACTTCTCATTTCAGAATGCGAAGATAGCGAAGAACATGCCCACCAGCAGGTAAAGTTTCAACCGCAATTAGTTATGCGAGCCTCTACTGCAAGTAAGTAATAGTTAGTCCCTGCGTAATAGATTTACGTGCTTTGGCTTCAATTCATCGAGTGAATTCACGCCTATTAGCTTCATATTTCGAATCATTTGTATTCGCATGATTTCTAATGCACGTTCTACACCTGCTTGCCCACCAGCCATGAGTCCATACAAGTAAGCGCGTCCGATGTAAGCAAATTGAGCTCCGTGAGCCACTGCCGCTAAGACATCTGCTCCATGCATGATTCCTGTGTCAATGTGGAGTTCATAATCTTTTTTGAACTCTTTCTTTACATCAGCAAGTAAATGAAGTGGAACTTGTGCTCGATCCATTTGGCGACCGCCATGGTTTGAGAATAGAACTGCATCTGCACCAAGCTTTGCAGCTTTTTTAGCATCATCTAAATTCTGAACGCCCTTGATAATAAGTTTGCCATCCCATTGCTCACGAATCCATTTAAAATCTTCAAATGTCATAGTTGGGTCAAACATAAAGTCAAGAAGTTCTGCAACGGTGCCATTCCAACTCGAAAGTGAAGCAAAGTTAATTCCTGGAGTTGTAAGAAAATTCATCCACCAATTTGGACGGGGGATTGCATCGATTAAAGTTTTTAGAGTTAGTGAAGGCGGGACGGTCAAGCCGTTATAAGAATCTCGCAAGCGATGTCCAGCAACAGGGACGTCCACCGTCAACATAAGAGTTCCTACGCCTGCTTTTTTGGCACGATCAACCAGAGCCATGCTCGCATCACGATCTTTCCACATGTACAACTGAAACCAATTACTTCCATTAGGTGCAGCTGCAACTACATCTTCAATTGTTGTTGTACCAAGTGTTGATAACGTATAAGGAATACCAAATTTTTCTCCAGCACGCGCAACTGCTCGCTCGCCCTCTGTCTGCATCATGCGCGTAAAACCAGTTGGCGCTAATCCAAATGGCATATTAAATGTTTGCCCTAAAGTTTCACGGGTGATATCTACTTTAGAAACGTCACGCAAAATGTTTGGAATGAATTCAATATCTTGATACGCCTGGCGTGCGCGATCCAAACTCACTTCCGATTCAGCCGAACCATCCGTGTAATCAAAGGGACCGGTAGGAGTGCGCTTCTTAGCAATGGCACGTAAATCCCAAATTGTGTATGCCTTAGCAAGGCGGGCCTTCTTGCGATGAATCGAAGGTGCCTTGAACTTGAGCAAGGGTGCGAGCTCAGAGATTTTTGGGAACTGGCGCTTCACATTCTTGGCAGGTTTCATATAGGAATCCTAAAGGACTGTGGAATAAAGGCGAGTCCTCCTCTGTTCTTCTAATAGGAAACCTGAGTCGACCAGACTCAACTTTGTGGGTATTATCGACTCAGGTACCAAGGCACCTCGACCTCAGATTGGGCTCGAGAGAAGAAAAAGGAGCACTACATAATGGCTAGAGCAGTCGGAATCGACTTAGGAACAACAAATAGTTGCGTATCAGTTCTAGAAGGTGGCGAGCCAACGGTTATCGCCAATGCCGAAGGCGCTCGCACGACTCCATCGATTGTTGCCTTCGCTAAGAATGGCGAGGTCTTGGTTGGTGAAGTTGCCAAGCGTCAATCAGTAACAAATGTTGATCGCACAATTCGTTCGGTCAAGCGTCACATGGGTACTAACTGGACTATCGATATTGATGGCAAAAAGTACACCTCACAAGAAATTTCAGCGCGAGTATTACAAAAACTCAAGCGCGATGCCGAGGCATATCTCGGCGAAACAGTAACGGATGCAGTTATTACTGTTCCTGCTTACTTCAATGATGCACAACGTCAAGCGACAAAAGAAGCTGGCGAAATTGCCGGCCTCAATGTCTTGCGTATTATCAACGAGCCAACAGCTGCTGCGCTCGCATACGGACTTGATAAGGCTGATCAAGAGCAGACAATTCTTGTATTCGACTTAGGTGGTGGAACCTTTGACGTTTCACTTCTTGAAATCGGTGATGGAGTTGTAGAAGTAAAGGCAACCAATGGTGATAACAATCTTGGTGGAGATGACTGGGATCAAGCACTTGTTGATTACTTAGTTCAAACATTTGGTTCTAAGAATGGAATTGATCTAACAAAAGACAAGATGGCAATGCAACGTATTCGTGAAGCTGCTGAAAAAGCAAAGATTGAACTTTCTTCTTCACAATCAGCGTCAATCAATTTGCCATACATCACTGTTGACTCAGAAAAAAATCCATTATTTATGGATGAAACAATTACCCGTGCACAGTTCCAAACAATGACAGCAACACTTCTTGACCGTTGCAAGAAGCCTTTCCAAGCAGTTCTCAAAGATGCTGGGATTCCAATTGCAAACATTCAAAGCGTTGTACTTGTTGGTGGATCAACTCGTATGCCAGCAGTTGTAGATCTGGTTCGCGAACTCACTGGCGGAAAAGAGCCTAATAAGGGCGTAAATCCTGATGAAGTTGTTGCAGTAGGTGCATCACTTCAAGCTGGTGTTCTCAAAGGTGAAGTAAAAGATGTATTGCTACTCGACGTCACACCTCTTTCACTTGGTATTGAAACTAAGGGTGGAGTTATGACAAAGTTGATTGAGCGCAACACAACTATTCCTACAAAGCGCAGCGAAATCTTTACAACTGCTGACGATAACCAACCAGCTGTGCAGATTCAGGCCTACCAAGGTGAGCGTGAAATGGCTGCCTATAACAAGAAATTGGGCATGTTTGAACTTACTGGACTTCCACCAGCACCACGTGGCATTCCACAAATTGAAGTTACATTCGATATTGATGCAAACGGAATCGTTCATGTTTCTGCAAAAGATCTTGGAACAGGTAAAGAACAGAGTATGACCATCACAGGTGGCTCTGCACTTTCAAAGGATGAGATCAATCGCATGATGGAAGATGCCGAAGCACATGCTGAAGAAGATCGTCAGCGTAAAGAAGAGGCTGAGATTCGTAACGCAGGAGATTCTCTTGTGTATCAGACTGAAAAGTTCATTGCTGATAATGCAGAGAAACTTAGCGAAGGCGAAGCTGCAACAAAGAAAGCAGAAACAGAAGAGGCACTTGTTGAACTCAAGAGCGCACTCGGTGGAGCTAACTTTGAGATGATTAAGTCTGCAACAGAAAAAGTTGCAACTGTAAGCCAAGCACTTGGTGCAGCGCTTTACGCATCAGCTGGAGCAGCATCTGAACAAGGTGCACCAGCAGAAGATGGTGTTGAAGATGCAGAGATCGTTGAAGAACAACAGTAATGAGTGATTCAACTGAAGTTGTTACTGATGAAGTAACACCAGAAGTTGTAGTGGAGGCTGCACCGGAACAAGAGATTGATCCGGTTGCAGCACTTACTGCTGACTTACAACGACTACAAGCTGAATTCATGAATTATAAGAAGCGTGTAGAACGTGATCGAGCACTTTCTCACGAGTTAGCAATTGGTGCTGTACTGACAGAACTCCTTGCTCTCCATGACGATGTTGATCGTGCATCAGAGCACGGTGAACTTACCGGTGGATTCAAAGCTGTTGCTGATCAACTCAATGCCATTACTTCTCGTATTGGTTTAGAGAAATACGGAACTGCTGGAGATCCATTTGATCCCCAAATTCATGAAGCGTTACTTCATGACACATCAGCAGATGTTGGCGTTCCAACTGCAACTAAGATTTTGCAGCCAGGGTACAAATATAAAGAACGGATTTTGCGTCCTGCACGTGTTGCAGTAACTGATCCAGCCGAAAGCGAATAACTATGGCTGCCAAAGACCTGTACGAAAAAGATTTCTATAAGGTCCTTGGCCTGCCAAAAACAGCGCAAGCTGATGAAATAAAGAAGAAATATCGCACTTTGGCCCGTGAATTACACCCTGATAAAACAAAGGGTGACTCAGTGCGAGAAGAGAAGTTCAAAGAAGTATCTGAGGCATACGAAATTCTTTCAGATGTTAAAAAGCGCGCTGAGTATGACGAAGCGCGATCCCTCTTTGAACGTGGTGGTTTTCGAGCACCGCAAGGTGGGGGCGGACAAAACTTTCAAGGCGGAGATTTCAATGACCTCTTTGGCGGTGGTAATCCTCAAGATATTTTTGCAAATTTATTCGGCGGAGGTGGGCGACGCGGCCCGCGTAAAGGACAAGATCTGCAGACCGAGGCAACAATTTCATTTCGCGAATCTGTTTTTGGAACAACACTCGAACTCAAATTAACTTCAGAACGTGGTGTTCCACAAAATGTTTCTGCGCGTGTTCCAGCGGGAGTCAATGATGGCGCAAAGATTCGTGTCAAAGGTAAAGGAGCCGCAGGTGAAGCGGGAGCCGGAGATTTATTTATTTTGCTTCATGTAAAACCTCATCCAATTTTTTCTCGCAAAGCTGAAAATCTATCAATAATTCTTCCCGTAACTTTTACGGAAGCAGCACTTGGCGCAGATATAAAAGTTCCAACGCTCTCAGGCGAGGATGTAACAGTACGACTAGCTCCAGGAACTTCTAATGGAAGAGTCTTGCGCGTAAAGGGAAGAGGAATTACTAAAGGTTCCACTACTGGTGACTTGTTAGTAACTGTTGAAGTCCAAGTGCCACAGCGCGTTGAGGGTAAAGCGGCAGAGGCGCTCAGAACATTTGAGAAAGAAACTGCAAGTGTGGATGTTCGTGCAGAATTTATTTCTAAGGCATCACTATGAGCGCTGAACCAGAAGATTCAGAGATCAAGGATGATATTGGTCTTTATGTAATTTCCGTTGCAGCCGAACTTTCAGGCCTACATCCTCAAACTTTGCGCCAATATGATCGTTTAGGTTTGGTTTCTCCTGAGCGAACAGAAGGAAGAAATCGTCGTTACTCACTACGCGATATTGCCTCGCTTCGCATGGTTGGTCGATTAGTCGGCGAAGGAATTAATCATGCCGGCATAAAGCGCATTATTGAACTCGAATCGGCAATGGCAAATATGGCGTTAGAAGTGGCCAAATTACGCATAGAGGTCGATGCGCTCATTGATGCAAATCCACCAAAAGCTTTAGTAACGCGAAAAAGAAATAACGTTATCGTCTATAAAGAAGATAACTGACGCGCTTCTCTCTTTGCAATATTGGAACGGCTCCAGCGCAATATTGGAGATTCATATATTTTCCAACTTGTAGATGCAAGTACGTAGGAAATAACTATAACGAGGAAACTTGTGTCAGCCCAATGTCCTACATCGACTGTTCCGTAATAAAAATACGTTGGATCCATTTTTACCTGAATAATTGTCATAATCATTTGGTGCCATAAATAAAGGCCAAATGAAATTGTTGCAACGCGCTTGAAGAAACGTTTTTCCAAGAAATTACTTATGTATTTACTAAATGGAACATTTGCTAACGCAAATGCAACTAGGGCTGCATAAATAGGAGATATATAAGGTTGGCGTGTAATGGGATCTGGTACACCAGGTGTCAGTCTAACTTGGATAAGTACAAACGCAAGAAGAATTCCAGTAGCAGTGAGCAAATCATATTTTCTTGACGCTTCGGTTGATTTAGATTTCTTGTGCGCAATGTAAAGCGCTGCAGTAGCGCCTAATAAGAATTGTGAAAAGAAGGAAGCTAAGTTCCAGTACGGAAGCCATTGTTTTGCTCCTCCTGCTAAACCATAATCCCAACCCTTCATATAAGGATCAGTCATAAAGAACTTGATGATAAGTGGTTGTAAGGATTGCAAAAAGACAATCCAAATAAACATTCCTATTGCAGCCGCTTTTACTGTGCGCACTCTTTTGAAAATGGAGTAGAGAACTATTGGCAAGAGTATGTAAGACCAAATTTCTAATGTAATTGTCCATAAAGGCGGATCTATTTCTGCAGCAAAAAAGGTATTCCAATGGAAGTGCGAAACCAAAAGCACTCCCGCGATAATGCGAGACCACACGATTTTAAAATGTATAAGTTTGACTGCAAGAAATGTTGAGAATGCAAGAAGAAAGTAATAACCTGGCAAGATTCGCGCTGCACGATTTTGGAAGTACGTGCGCAATTTAGGCTGCGGTGTATTGCCGACGAAGGCATTCCAAAATGGCGTAGCGAGAAGACAACCGGAGAGGACGAAAAATACACTGACGCCAACTTCACCGCGCATGCCAATGTATTGCAGGATTTGTAACCATCGAGGAGACATTGCTGGATTGAGACGCTGAGATACGTGGTGGTAAATCACGAGCATGCACGCTACTGCGCGAAATCCGTCGGCACCCTTGATGCGTGAATTCATAATCTCTCCTTGTAAGTAATTATTGCCGGAGCGTAACTTAGAAAATCTATTTACACACGCTAGGGTTGGCCAATGAGCGCTCTCGATTCTCTCAAAGATCAAATAATCAAAAAAGCCGTAGTTCACGGCAAAGTAATTCTTTCATCTGGCAAAGAGGCCGACTATTACGTTGACCTACGCCGCGTGACTCTCGATCATGAAGCAGCCCCACTTGTCGGTGAAGTGATGCTCGATTTACTAGGCGATTGGGATTACGAAGCAGTTGGTGGTTTAACTCTCGGAGCGGATCCGGTTGCAACAGCGATGATGCATGTGGCCGCGCAACGAGGGAAAAAGCTTGATTCATTTGTTGTTCGTAAAGCTGAAAAGGCACACGGATTACAGCGACGAATTGAAGGCCCTGATGTAAAAGGGAAACGAGTAGTTGCCGTTGAAGACACATCTACTACCGGTGGATCAGTTCTCACTGCAGTTGAAGCGCTCAAAGAAGCTGGCGCAATCATTGTTGGCGTTGCAGTTATCGTTGAACGCGGTGCAAAGCAAGCAATTCTGGATGCAGGGTATGAATATCGCACAGCATTTTCATTGACTGATCTTGGTCTCTGACTTATCGTTGCGAGCATGAAAGCCTTCACGCCACATAAGTTTCTCTATGGCGCGTGTTATTACCATGAATACCACCAAGTCCCACGCCTTGATAAAGATTTTGAACTTATGCGAGAAGGCGGTTTATCTGTACTTCGTGTTGGCGAATCGGTGTGGTCTTTATGGGAACCATCCGATGGAGAATTCAATTTAGAGTGGTTAGAACCAATTCTGGACAAAGCACAAAAGCAAGGTATTTCAATCATTATTGGCACGCCAACCTATGCAATTCCACCATGGCTTGCCAGCAAACATCCTGAACTCATTGCACAACGTAAAGCAGGTCAACCGATTGCCTATGGCCATCGCCAAAATGTTGATTATTCAAATCCGCTCTTTCTTACCTATGCAGAAAGAATTATTCGTAAGATCGTTGAGCGATACAAAGAACACCCTTCAATTATTGGATGGCAAGTAGATAACGAACCAGGACTTGAACTTTTCCATAACTCCCATGCATTTACTGAATTCAAAGAGTATGTAAAAGCAAAATATAAAACTATCGACAAGCTCAATCATGAATGGGGATTGGTCTACTGGTCACATCAAATAAGTGATTGGAACGATATTTGGTTACCTGAAGGCAACACTGATCCAACATATGATCTCGATTGGCGAACTTTCCAAGCCGGATTGACGACAACATATATTGGATGGCAAGCCGACATTGTTCGCTCGATAGTTCCCAAGAA
>CANFXM010000033.1 GCA_947451045.1 Actinomycetota bacterium
ACTAATGCTGGTTGATCGACCGTAAACTTCATGTGCTTCTCCTCGTATCTCTTATTTGAAAGTCTTTCATACAAAGCGTGTTCGCCAAAGAGTGGGTTTTATCTATATATAAGTAGTAGTAGTAACTAGAACCACTTGCTGTGGATAAACCAGAAAACCCCTTGTCAAAGCCTTTATTTACTTTTTTAAGTGTGTGGGTAAGTGTTAGATATGTGTGGGTAACAAAAGAGTGAAACGAAACATTTTTCACTTGTTGCCCCTTTCACCCTTAATGAGAGTTACATACCCACAGAATCTCTGAAGATAACCACAGTTATCCACACCTTTTCCCCATGGTGGGGGTAAGAAAGGTTAAATCAGACAAATAAGTCCAATTCAGACCTTTATTACTAATTACGAGCTTGTTGTTTGATCCGGTTAGTCAGTTCAGTGACTTGGTTATAGATCGAACGACGCTCTGCCATAAGTTGGCGGATTTTCCGGTCGGCATGCATCACGGTTGTGTGATCGCGCCCCCCGAAAGTCTGACCAATTTTTGGTAGAGAAAGTTCTGTTAGTTCACGGCATAGGTACATCGCAATTTGTCGCGCATTTACAAGCACTCGAGAGCGAGAGGTTCCACAAAGGTCATCCAAAGTAAGGCTGAAATAAGCAGCAGTTTGAGCCATGATTGTGGCCCCTGTGATTTCTGGAGTTAGTTCGTTCGGAATTAAATCTTTCAAAACAATTTCCGCAAGCGAGAGGTCGACACCCTGTCGATTCAAACTAGCAAAAGCAGTAACACGAATTAGCGCACCCTCTAACTCACGAATGTTTGTAGAAATTTTGCTAGCTATATATTCCAAAACATCATCTGGGGCATTTAATTTATCTTGCGCCGCTTTCTTACGAAGAATAGCAATACGTGTCTCCAACTCAGGAGGTTGAATATCTGTAATCAACCCCCACTCAAAACGAGAACGCAAACGATCTTCCAAAGTGGTGAGTTGTTTTGGAGGGCGATCACTTGAAATAACAATTTGTTTGTTTGCGTTATACAGAGTGTTAAAAGTGTGAAAAAACTCTTCTTGTGTTCTTTCTTTATTTTCTAAAAATTGAATGTCATCAACCAACAAAACGTCTAAGTCGCGATAACGACGCTGAAAAGCCGACGCTTTATCGTCGCGGATGGAGTTAATAAAATCGTTTGTAAACTCTTCACTTGAAACATAACGTACACGGACGCTGCCGTACAGCTCTTTAGCGTACGCACCAATCGCATGTAATAAGTGTGTTTTGCCAAGTCCGGACTCACCGTAAATAAACAATGGGTTGTATGCCTTAGCTGGAGCTTCTGCAACAGCAACAGCTGCCGCGTGTGCAAATCGGTTTGAAGCGCCAATAACAAAAGTTTCAAAAATATATCGAGGATTAAGTTGTGACTGCTCACCACTTTTAGAACTTTGTTGGGCTGGAATGTCATCGCGGCCAGTTCCTGATTTTGGTATTACAAACTCAATGTCAACATCAGGGACAGGAAGGTTGATCGCTTCTAATGTTTCATCAACGGTGACGGCAATATTTGTTTTCTCACCAAGTTCACGAGTGAGAACATCCCCCACAATGGTGCGAAGTCGGCTCTCTAAAACATCTTTTGCGAAAGTGTTCGGCGCTGCAACCAAAAGATTTGTAACACCATTGCCCTGCAAAAGACCTAAAGGTTTAGTGAGTTGTAAAAATGCCTTGTGTTGAGGAGCATCAATAGCCACCTCTTCAATGACGCGCCCCCAAAGTTGGGTCAATTCGACCTCTTTTACATCCATGCCGCGCCCCTTTGATTATCCACACCGTTATCCACAAGCTGTGGTCTAAACCTCAGATTGAGCCCTGTAAGAGCTCTTCCTTGGTCCTTCCCTGTGGATAGAAGGGAAAAGTAGGGCTTCTTGAGGAAAATAGCAACTGGTTATCCACAATTCTTATTTCGGGATCGTCAGAAATAGTCAGTTTGCCAACCTTATCCCCAGACCTCTACCGTTACCTCCTCGTTCCACTTCCCCCGTATTTATGACCTGATTTTTGATCGCTATAAGGAGTCCTCATGACTAAGCGCACTTTTCAACCTAATACCCGCCGTCGCGCCAAAAAGCATGGCTTTCGCGCACGCATGGCTACTCGCGCTGGCCGCGCAGTTCTAGCTGGCCGTCGCGCTAAAGGTCGCCTTCGTATTTCTGCGTAATTGTCGAGAGCACACAAGGAATAACTCGCGTGCTTCCAAGAAATGCACGTTTAACTGATAGCGCTGAATTCACTCGCGCCACAAAAAATGGCTTACGAGCGTCGTCTCAAAATTTTATTGGCTACCTGCTTGTTGAAGATATAAAACACGAATCGCGTGCAGGTTTGATTGTCGGGAAAAGTGTTGGCGGCTCTGTCATACGCCACCGAGTGGCACGACAAGTACGTCACGCTCTTGCTGGAAGAATTGTGACCCTTCCAGATAATTCCCTTTTTGTGATCCGAGCCCTCGGTGGCGCCGCTAAATCAAATATCTTTGAAGAGATTTCTTCAATTATCGACAGAGTGGTTAAAAAATCCGCCGAGGTAAAAAAATAATGAAAAAATTTATCGTTGCGGTTATCCACTTTTATCAAAAATGGATCTCGTCAAGTTTTGCGCCCCGCTGCAAGTACTACCCATCATGTTCTAGTTATGCAGCGACTGCGATAGAGAACTATGGTTTCAAAGGAGTCGCAATGAGTGCTTGGCGCTTAATGCGCTGCAACCCTTGGTCTCATGGCGGAGTTGACTATGTTGTTATTAAAGAAAAGGTAGGAACAATCTCATGAGCAATATCCTAAAACCATTGTATTTCGCTGTTTCTTGGGTGATTATCACAATCCATAATTTACTCTCACCCATTTTTGGTGCAAACAGCGGCGTCTCTTGGAGTCTTTCTATCGTTGGGCTTGTAATTATTATTCGTGTTTTATTAATCCCACTTTTTGTAAAACAAATTAAAAGCCAAAGAGCGCTGACCGCTCTTCAGCCACACATGAAAGAAATTCAAAAGAAATATAAGGACGACCGCCAAAAACAATCAGAAGAAATGATGAAGCTCTACAAAGAACATAAAACAAACCCACTTGCTTCTTGTTTCCCCATCTTGGCCCAAGCTCCGATTTTTTTCTCCCTTTTCACCGTTCTCAATGGAATTGGAAAAAACCCACCTGTACGTCACGGTGTTCTCACACAAGCCGATGTTGTTAGCGCGGCACAAGCTAAATTCTTTGGCGCACCAATCTCTGACACTTTTCTTGGCACAAATGTTACAACTGTAAAAATTGTTACAGTGTTACTGATTGCATTTATGTCGGCTACTACATTCACAACTCAACGCCAGTTGATGTTGAAAGGTATGCCAAAGATGGATTCGAGTAACAACATGATGTTGCAGCAACAAAAAATTATGTTGTATTTGTTCCCACTTATTTTCGCAATATCTGGAGTTAATTTTCCTATTGGTGTTTTGATTTATTGGTCAACAACAAATCTTTGGACATGGGGACAACAGTTCTATGTCATCAAACGAAACCCAACTCCGGGCTCGCCTGCATATGAAGAGTTGCAAAGAAAGCGCGCACATAAAGAAGGAACTATCGAAAACCCAGAATCAGGATCGACCGAAACGATCGAAAACCCAGATGTAAAAGGTCAACGCAAACAACCTAAGAAAAAGAAGAAAAAATAGGACAATTAGCCTTAATCCCACACAATGTGGACATTATCGATAAAGGAGAAGCGCTATGAGCGAAACTGAAGTTACAGAAGAGAAAAGCCCCCTAAAAGGCGTTGCAAAACTAGAAGAAGAGGGCGATATTGCCGCTGACTATCTAGAAGCACTACTTGATATTGCAGACCTTGATGGCGATATAGATATTGATGTTGAGAACGATCGCGCGGCTCTGGCTATTGTTGGAGGAAAATTGAGCCACCTCGTTGGAAACAACGGAGAGGTTCTAGATGCAATCCAAGAACTGACTCGTCTCGCTGTCCAGACAGCAACAGGAGATCGCAGTCGCCTTATGCTCGATATTGAAGGATTCCGCGCAGGGCGAAAGAGCGAACTCCGGAAACTAGCTCAAGAAAAAGCTGATGAAGCTAAAACCACAGGTGCTTCCATCAAACTTGCCCCAATGAATGCTTTTGAGCGCAAAATCATCCATGACACAATTCAAGACCTGGGTCTTACAAGTGAGTCTGATGGAGAAGATCCAAACCGCTTCGTCGTGATTTACCCTGCATAAGCGCGCCGATTCACTATGAGCTCGAGTGAGGTTTCACGTGAAACCCTTATCGAGCGCTATTTCCCACACAAGATTGAGGAGATAAAGGCCTACGCCCAACTCCTCACAACCGCTGGGATTGAGCGCGGCTTAATAGGCCCGCGCGAAGGAGAACGAATCTGGGAGCGTCATATATTCAACTGCCTTCCGATAATTAGCCTCCTCCCCCAAAAAAGCAGCCTCATAGATATTGGTTCAGGGGCGGGGCTACCCGGCATAGTGATTGCCCTAGCGCGACCTGATTTAAAGATCTCCCTTATCGAACCTCTCGAAAGACGGCAGGATTTCTTAGAAGAGGCCATCGCCCCACTTGTAGCCAGTGGTTCCACTATTAAGGTACTTCGCGGTCAAGCACAAGATTTCAGAGATCAAGCCCACTACGTAACAGCTCGCGCAGTTGCCCCCCTGGAGAAACTGAAGAGAATTAGTTGGCACCTCATCAAAGTTGGCGGCTCTCTCCTAGCCATGAAGGGGGAATCTGCCCAAGAAGAGATGAAAAGCGTGAAGAATTCACTACTTCATGAGATTACCTTGGAGGATCTTGAGCTCGGGCGAATTGTAGAGATCCGCAAGGGTGGTTAGATAGCCACGTGGATGATTCACGTGAAACCAAGGCAGTTGTAGGAATTCGCCGCCTCAAAGAGGCGATGGCTAAACCGGCTTCACTTCGCGTGATCACTGTTGCTAATCAAAAAGGCGGAGTCGGTAAAACAACCACAACAGTCAATCTTGCGGCAGCCCTTTCTATGGGCGGGCTGCGAGTCCTTGTCATCGACCTTGATCCCCAAGGAAATGCATCTACCGCTCTAGGTGTGCAACACCTAGATAACGAGGGAATTTACGAAGTTCTTATGGGGCGCGCTTCGATGGAATCAGTAATACAAAAAGTGGCTGGCTTTCCCGCACTTGAATGCATTTCTTCCAACACATCACTTGCTCAAGCCGAGATTGAACTAGTTCCCATGGTCGCACGCGAGTTTCGACTCAAAGAAGCGATTGAAGAATTGGTTCAACTACGAAGCTCACAAAATATTGCATACGATTATATTTTTATTGATTGCCCACCAAGCCTTGGTTTATTAACAATAAACGCACTCACTGCTGCACAAGAAATGTTGATACCAATTCAATGCGAGTACTACGCATTAGAAGGCTTATCTCAACTTCTAAAAACATTTGAATTAGTAAAAAAGAGATTAAATACATTGCTAACACTGTCAACATTTGTTCTAACAATGTTTGATAGCCGCACCCGTTTAGCAAACGATGTTGCTGACGAAATAAGAAAACACTACCCGCGCGAACTCATTGATATTCCTATTCCGCGCGCGGTCCGAGTATCTGAAGCACCCGGATATAACCAAACGGTTATGACATACGATGCTTCATCACCAGGTGCAATTGCATACATGCAGATTGCACGCGAATTAGCAGAGCGTGGAAAACCATTTGATTCCAATGTTGTCAGCATTAATTACAAACGCGAAGGTGGAATTGCATAATGGCAAAACGCGGAGGTCTTGGAACGCACTTAGATGCGTTGATTCCAACTTCACTTACTGTTTCAGGAAACGAAGTTGGGCAACAAAACGAAGTACCAATAAGTTCTATTTCACCTAACCCTCGTCAACCTCGAAAACATTTTGATGAAGTAGCACTCACAGAATTAATTGAATCAATAAAAGAAATTGGAATTCTGCAACCACCAGTAGTTCGCCAAACTTCTCCAGGGAAATACGAACTCATTATGGGAGAACGTAGATTCCGTGCAGCAAAAGCTGCCGGGCTAACTTCGATACCCGTAATTATTAGACAGACACCAGATAATGAATTATTACGAGAAGCGCTCATCGAAAATATTCATCGGAGCGAACTTAACCCTCTTGAAGAAGGTGCGGCATATTCTCAACTACTCACTGATTTCAATTGCACACATGATGAACTTGCAACAAAACTAGGACGCTCCCGTCCGCTAATTTCAAACATGATCCGACTTATGAATTTGCCGGCGACTGTGCAGCGTTCGGTTGCGTCAGGTTTAATTTCAGCAGGGCATGCACGTGCACTATTAGGGTTATCAAATACCCAAGAGATTGAAGCTTTAACTAGTCGAATCATTGCTGAAGGGCTTAGCGTGCGATCAGTTGAGGAGATTATTGCAACATCGTCGCCTACAAAAAAAGGTAAGAAAAAAGCAAGGAAAAACTCAACCCCAATCGAGTTCACCGAAATCGCAGAGCGAATTGGGGACGCATTAGACACCCGTGCGACAATTGAAGGCAGCCCAGCAAAAGGTAAAATTATTATTGAGTATGCAGGTATTGCAGATTTACAGCGAATAACTAAAGCAATCGAAGGCTAGCTCTTCAACTCGTATCCGCTTTGACGACGTTCAATCTCACCCTTGATAACTCCACCAAGTGCCTTTACGCCTTCACGGATTCGTTCAGGAGTTGGATAGCAATAAGAAAGTCGCATTGACCAACTTCCCAAGCCATCAGCATAAAAAGCGGTACCTGGAACGTAGGCGACCTTGGCAACAATTGCCTTTGGCATCATTGCTTTTGTATCAATTTCAGGTGGCAAATTAACCCAGACATAAAAACCACCGCCAGGCTTGGTCCATGTCGCAGAAGCAGGGAAATAGTCAGTAAGTGATTCCAACATTGCATCACGTCGGACCCTGTAAAGATTGCAGAAACTTGCAATCTGATCGCGCCATGGTTGGCTAGCCAAATAATTTGAGATTGTGAGTTGCGTGAAATTAGAAGGACAAAGAATTGAAGATTCACTTGCTATAACTAATTTTTCTTTGAGAGATGGCGGAACCAACGCCCAACCAACACGCAAACCCGGAGAAATTGTTTTAGAAAAAGACCCTAAGTAAATAACATTTTCACTATCTTCAGCGCGCATTGCATTTGGGGAAGGACGATCAAAACCCAATAAGCCATAAGGATTATCTTCGACTACAAAAATCTCTTCACTGCGGCAAATTTCAAGAATTTCAGTTCGGCGATCTGCCGGAAGCAATACACCAGATGGATTTTGGTAATTAGGTATCAAATATAAAAACTTTATTTTACGTCCAGTTGCACGCACGCTCTTAATAGCCTGGCGAAGTGCCTCAGGAACCATTCCATTTGAATCTAGCTCAACATGAACAACACTGGCTTCGTATTGGTGAAAAGTCCCAAGAGCGCCTACATAAGAAGGTGCTTCAACTAATACGACATCACCTGGATCGATAAATATTCTAGAAATTAAATCAAGCGCTTGTTGTGATCCAGTTGTTACAACAATGTCATCGGCATTAGCTCGAATTCCTTCAAGAGCCATCACATCACAAATTTGTTCGCGAAGTTTTGGATGGCCTTGGCCGCTTCCGTATTGGAGAGCCTCGCTTCCATTAGTAGAAATCAAATTATGAACAACATCTGCCATCATCTCCATTGGAAGCGCAGAGAGATTAGGCATCCCTCCAGCGAGTGAAACAATTTCGGGACGCGATGCAACAGCAAAAAGTGAACGGATTTCACTTGGCTGCATACCAACTGCGCGAGCAGCAAAACGCTGTTCAAGGTGCTGGGGGTCGCCTGTTTGGTAACGCGACGAGAGTTCGCTCATGGGGCAAATCATCCCATAGAGATATGCAAGCTTGCGACAAGTTTTTTAGCGACGAATACCAGCACTTCTCAGATCAGATAAACGAAGAGTTCCCGTTTTGGCATCATCTTCTGTAGCTAAATAAAGGCGCTGAATTGCAATAACCAAGGCTTCAGCTATCACATCTCGAAAATCAGGACGATTGAGTCGAGCCAGGTCACCTTCATTACTGAGATATCCCACATCAATTTGAACCGTTGGTGCTTTTGTAAGCCGTAATAAATCCCAACTTTTTGCGTGTGTATGGCAATTCAAAAGATCGGTGCGCGCGCATATTTCACGTTGGACTAAATTCGCAAAACGTTCGCCAACCACTGAATGGACACCATGCGCATCGGCGCCGTAGAAATAAGTAGCACAACCATGTGCAACATTATTTTGATAGGTGTCGGCATGGAGAGAGATCATAAGATCGGAAGAACTTGAATTTGCAAAAGAAATACGTTCAATATCACTTGGTTCATTGTGTGGACCACGAGTAAGAAAAACACTAGCTCCCAGGGCTAACAAACGACCCTCGGTACGAACGGCTATATCGTAAAGAATAGATTCTGAAGTTCCACCAGATGGATCTAAAACGATGACTTTATTTGCAAGCGCAGGCCCTCTATTTTTTTGCACCGCACTTTCGCGCAATATTGAAGGCAATCCACCTGAGACAATTTTTGATAAACGCAATAAAGAAATTATTGTTGCAGGACCACATTTTCCATCAATAGCAATTCCGGCTGATTTTTGAAATTCTTTTACAGCACTCTCTGTTTGCGCACCAAAGATTCCATCAACGCGGCCACTATCAAATCCCATTTCAGTCAATCGAGATTGCAATGTTGCAACATCATCACCACGAATCAAAGGAGATTCGCGCAAATACAATGAACGATCACCAAGTTTCCATCGCGATTCTTCCAGCGCGCGTGCAGTTACTTCATCAATGAGTCCAGTGACATTCAACCCTCGTTGTTGCTGAAAAGAACGAATAGCATCGGGAGAGAGTTCACTCATTGCATCTCTCCCGACTTCCGAGTTTTATTTAATATAGCTTTCAAGCTCTTTGAGCAGAGCAGGCTTTGGCTTTGCACCGACAATTGTTTTCACAACTTGGCCATTTTGAAAGACATTCATAGTTGGAATAGATGTAATCCCATACTTAATTGCAATTGCTGACTCTTCATCAGTATTGAGTTTTACAATCTTGATTTTGTCGCCGTGTTCGTTGGAGATTTCTTCTAAAATTGGCCCCACTGCGCGACAAGGTCCACACCATTCCGCCCAAAAATCAACAAGAACTGGTGTAGAACTTTTGAGAACAATTTCATCAAAATTTGCTGTCGTAACTGCAGTTGTCCCGGCCATGTTTACTCCTCAGATTTAGTTATTTATATGGATTAAAGATTAGTGGTGCGAAAGAAATTTTTCAGCATCAAGGGCAGCTTGGCAGCCCGAGCCTGCCGCCGTAATTGCTTGTCTATATGTATGGTCTACCAGATCGCCACACGCAAAGACTCCTGAGAGGTTTGTACGCGTGGAACGTCCTTCAACTTCAACATAACCCTCGCTATCGAGTGTGATTTGGTTTACCACGAGTTCACTACGAGGAATATGTCCGATTGCAACGAATAGACCGGTAAATGCTCGAGTACTAACAGAACCGTCTAATGTATTTCGTAACTCTAAGGACTCAACTTTGTCGGCGCCAAGAACATCGATTACTTCGGTATTCCAAAGAAATTCTATTTTAGGGTTTGCATGTGCACGGTCGGCCATAATTTTAGAAGCACGAAGTGAATCGCGACGATGTATCAAAACAACTTTGCTGGCAAATTTAGTGAGGAAGGTTGCCTCTTCAATTGCTGAATCGCCACCGCCGACAACTGCAATAGTTTGGTCACGAAAAAAGAAACCATCACATGTTGCGCACCAAGATACTCCGTGACCGGATAGGCGCTTTTCATTAACTAATCCAATTTCGCGATAAGCCGAACCCATAGCAAGAATGACAGATTTCGCTTTTACGGTATTTCCTGAACCATCTTTTAATACTTTGATTTCACTTGAAAGATCCATTTCAACAATGTCATCTGTAATAAGTTGTGCGCCAAAACGAGCAGCTTGTTTACGCATTGATTCCATTAAATCTGGTCCCATAACACCATCAACAAAACCAGGAAAATTTTCAACCTCGGTTGTATTCATCAAGGCGCCACCGGCCGTAACAGAACCTTCGTAAATTATTGGATTGAGTTGAGCACGGGAAGCATAAATCGCCGCTGTATACCCAGCGGGTCCCGAACCAACGATCACTACATCTCTTACTTCACTCATACATCCACCATAACCCTAATTTATCGCCATTTATTCCACATACTTGTTGCGACCCATAAAGGAACGAACAAGCTCCCCACCCATTGATATTTCTTCAATCTTTAGCAAACGCGCAGCAAAGAAGAAAACAACAATTCCAACGCACATCACAGAAAGTAATTCCAGAGCCCGAACCCCTGAAGAACTTTGTGAACCAGTCCAATCAAAGTAATAAGAAATTGCATAAAGCGGAGCCATTGAAATCAACGACGCAACGAGTAGGCGGATATGTTGAGGCAGAAAATCACGAAGCGAGATTGTCCCCGTATGACGTTTCAAAAGTGCAAGCGTAAAGAAGAGTCCAACGATATAACTAATTGAAAAAGCAGCGCCTAATCCGACGGTGACCCACTTGTTCTTCAAAGTCACCAAAAAAAGATATGAAAGCGCAACAGATACAACGTTAATAAGAAAAATCGATGCAACTTGCGTGCGAGTATCTTCAAATGCATTAAAGCCTCGGATAAGTATCAAATTGATAGAAAAAGCCACAAGCCCAAAACTTAGCGCGGATAAAACATAGCCAATATATAAAGAATCCTCTTTACCAATACCAAAGAACAAAACCTCAGTTATTAGTGGTCCGAAAAAGAGAAATGCGACTGCACTTGGCACAGTAATGACACCAACCATGCGAATTGCTCGAACGAGTTGTTCGCGTACTTGATCTACTTTCTTGTCTATCGCAAGACGAGATAAATGTGGGAGTAAAGCTGTAACAATAGAAATTGTTACAACTGAATAAGGCAACAACATAATGAGATAGGCATTGCTATATGGAGTAACACCAACACCTGTCTTTATTCCCTCTTTAGCGCTTCGAACTGCTGCGCTAGTAGCAACATTGACTGTGACTAAATAACCAATCTGTGCCAGGAATACATAAAGCAATGTCCAACCAGCCAATGAAAAAGATTTTCCGAGCCCTGTAATCCCCCATTTAGGACGTAATTTTATTCCGGATTTGGCAACGACGGGAATTAAAATGAGCGCTTGTACAACAATTGCAATAGTCGTACCCCAGCCTAAAACTTGCACTTGAGAACTCGTAATAGTTGCAACAGTAAGTGCCGGCGAATAATAAAGAACGACGCCAAAAATGGCGATCCCCACAATATTATTGGCAATCGGCGCCCACATAAGGGGGCCAAAGGAACCGCGCGCATTCGCGACTTGACCCAACATAGTAAATAAACCTAGAAAAAATATTTGAGGTAAGCAATAACGAGTAAATGCAATGGCAATGGCGCGCTCGTGTTCAAAGCCAGGTGAAGAAAATTCTGGTGCATACAAATGAACCAATGCAGGAGCAAAAATAATGCCAACTACTACGAGTGTTAGCAATAAAAAGGAAATGGTAGTAACTAGTCGCGAAGCAAAGGAATTTCCACCATCATCATCTTGAAAGGAACGCACAAGTTGCGGCACAAATATTGCAGTGAGGGCACCACCAACTAATAGATTATAAAGAATATTTGGCATTGTATTTGCGACGTTATAAGTATCAGCTAGTAGCGCTGTTCCTAATACTGCAACAATGAGTAACCCGCGGATAAAACCTGTAATACGTGAAAGTATTGTGCCTACAGCCATAATTCCTGAAGCACGAAAGAGATCATGAGATTTCATACTCGAGATCTCCTTACTCTTCGAACGCTTTGCGCCACTGCGCCTAAGAGGAGAATAATCGCGGCACCTGTTGTAAACCATGCGACCCGAGTATCAATAACAGTGAGATTAAGTGACAAAAGAGCTGGATCACTCACAGGATTTCCATTCGTGTCCGTAAGTTGAGCGGTTATATCTGTATTTCCAGGAGCAATAACGGTGACATCCATTGAAAGTTGAAGTTTTGATTTAGCGGGAATAACTATCTGTTGAATATTTGGCGTATAAATCTTGAAATTCGATTGAGTCAGCGAGAGATCTACAGTTACAGGAATTTCAAATTTATTTTCAACCGTGACTGGGACTTTTACATTAGAGGAGGTAAGGCGATACTTGCCGCCGTTTATTTTCAATTTTGACACTTCATTATTTACCGCATTTGATGCATTAGAAATGAAGAATTCCCTATCGGCGGCGTTGAGTGATGGAGATAGAAGAAAAGCGAGTTGAGCTCGAAGAAGTTTAAGTTCAGGCGTTACGACCACTCTGGATAAAGCTGTCAGGCGCGTCCGATCGAGTGAATAACTAGTTGTTTGCTCGTTATTTAAATGAGCTGTACCAGCTCCGGTCACCCTTTTTTGATCTGTAATTACTGAACGGCCAAGAACTTGGCTCAACCTTTCATTTCCGAAATCATAATAAATTTTGACTTCATTAGGAGCAAGATTACGAGCCAAACTAATATTAGGATTTCCATACGGTAAAGCAATTACATCATTACGAGAAGTGATGTAGCGAAGTTGAGCTAACCAGTTCTGCGCGATACCAACACCACTTGTTGGCGCTTCATTGACTAATTTGTACTGTGTTGTCATAGCAAATACTTGGTCTACCAATGCAGCGTCAATGATCCAAGTACGAGAATTTTTTATAGGAACATAAATAAGTTTTCCGAGCTGACCAGTGGGAGTTAATAATTGGGCAAGAGCATCATCTCTGAAAACTCCATCGAGAGCCTGATGTGGTTTTTCTGTCACAATAATTGTTTCACCATCAACTGCACTAGCTTGAACAAATGAACTTAGCGAGAAAAAAGAAATAAGTAGAAGTAAAAACAGTGAAGTTCTGTATTTCATATTTTTAACTCACCGCTTCTTGCGATTAATTTCTTTTCATCTGGATAGGCAAGCTTTTCAACAATCTGATCAAGTGGAAACCATGCAGCCTCGTCAACTTCACTTACTTGCGGCGCGAGAGTTCCGCCGGTTTCACTAAAGAGAAAATGATGAACGGTTTTATGAATTCTTTTGCCCCCTGCCATAAACCAAAAATCAATAACCCCTAAAGATTTAGATATAGATGAGGTAATCCCCGTTTCTTCACTTACTTCGCGGATCGCAGCCTCTTCAGGAGTTTCACCTTCTTCGATATGGCCCTTTGGAAGCGACCAGAGCAAACGTGTTCCGGATGCATCTTTATTATCTATGCGCCCGATGAGTAAACCCAATGTGCCAGTGGTATCAATTACTAAACCACCTGCGCTTACCTCATCTACTCGTTTGGCATATGGCTTTGGAGCGCTCTTTTTCTTACTTTGAGGCGCGTTAGTTGAATTAGTGGTTGTCGAACTCTCATTACTTTGGGGGCTGCGATGTGCGGGCTTACGTCGCCTGCGTTTTTTCTTCGTACTTTCGCCGCCCGCACCAGGTGCCGGGATCATGGAGCAAGGGTACTGCTCTAGCCTTATCTATTGTGAAGAGTGCATTAGGAGCCGCCGGGGAATTGGCCATCCGCTCCCTTATTGAGAAGGCGCCATTGGCGAGCTCTCTTGCGCAAGCATTTGCCGCAAAGGGTTTCACACTTGCTCTCGTTGGTGGGCCAGTACGCGATGCAATTTTGGGGCGCCTTGGCAATGATCTTGATTTTACAACAAATGCAAAACCAGAAGAGAGTAAGAAAATTTTGCATGCATGGGCTGATCATGTGTGGGATACAGGAATTGCATTTGGAACTGTCGCAGGAAAACTTGGTGAAACAACAGTTGAAGTCACAACGTATCGCAGTGATGTCTACGAAAAAGATTCTCGTAAACCAGATGTTTCTTATGGCGAAACAATAGAGGGCGATCTTTCACGAAGAGATTTTCGGATCAACTCCATGGCTCTTGAACTTACAGGCCCAACTCCTGTTTTTATAGATCCCTACGATGGATTGAGCGATCTTTCAAAAAAAATATTACAAACTCCGGGTAGCCCAGAAGATTCTTTTTCAGATGACCCACTTCGCATGTTGCGTGCTGCCAGATTTGCTAGTCAATTAGATTTTGAAATAGCGCCTAATGTTCTAACGGCAATGAAAGAAATGGCGCCGCGCCTCAAAATTATTTCAGCAGAACGTGTCAGAGAAGAACTTTCTAAAATATTAATGTCAACCAATCCTCGAATAGGAATAACAATTCTAGTCGACTCAGGTTTGGCTGAATTTGTTCTCCCTGAAATCCCTAAACTACGTTTAGAAATTGACGAACACCATCATCACAAAGATGTTTACGAACATTCCATTACCGTTTTAGAACAAGCGATAACACATGAAGATCGACTCGGCGGACCTAATTTAGTGATACGACTAGCAGCACTTTTGCACGATATTGGAAAACCGAAAACTCGAAACCTTATTGATGGCGGCGGAGTTTCTTTCCATCATCATGAAGTAGTCGGTGCTCGATTAGCGAAAAAGCGCCTGCAAGAGTTGCGTTTCGACGGTAAAACAATTGAAGATGTAGAAACACTTATTGCGCTGCATTTACGATTTCACGGGTATGGTGATGGAGAATGGAGTGATTCTGCGGTTCGCCGTTATGTGCGAGATGCAGGTGAACTACTTATTCATTTACACGTACTCACCCGTGCCGATTGCACAACACGAAATAAACAAAAAGCATCTCGGCTCGCAGCTACGTATGACAGCTTAGAAGCACGCATCGATGTACTTATGGAGCAAGAAGAGTTATCGAAGATACGCCCTGATTTAGATGGTGCCCAAGTGATGGAACTGCTCAACCTTAAGCCTTCACGTGCAGTCGGTGATGCACTGGACTTCCTGATGGAGCTACGACTAGAGAATGGGCCCTTAGGAGTTGAAGTGGCCACCGAAAAACTATTAGCGTGGTGGAAAAGCAGAAGCTCGCAATAAACGGAATGCGCTAAGGAAGTAAACGGCGCTCACTAACAAAGGGACCGCGATCGAAATTCCTGATTTTGGAAGCATGAATGCTGCAATTACTGCTCCACCTACAATTGCACCATTGACCATTACGTCATATAAAGCAAAAACACGGCCTCGGAAATAATCATCAATTTTCGATTGTACGAGTGCATCATTTGTAACTTTAAGATTTTGTCCCCAAAATGCAGTAAAGAATGCGGTAACAATGAGCATCAGTTGGCTTTGTTGTATCACTAAGGCAAATGGAAAAAGTGAACTCGCAAAGAGCGAATAACGCATCCATATGTGGCGACCAAATCGTGCGACGCCGTATGGGGCTAGAAAAGCGCCCAAAGTTAAACCAATTCCTGCAAAACTCAAGGCAAAACCAAACCCAGCCAAACCTTGCTCTGGTTTGAGTGGGTTATGAAAAGTATTTCGTTCAAGTAAAAGACCAGTGAGAGTCAATGCCGTGAGACCACCTCTTTGAATTGCAGTCGCGGCAATACCGCGAGCAGCATCAACATGTTCTTCTAGGAAACCAATTCCTTCGCGCATTTCTTTGATTCCACCCAAGAAAGTAGCTGTTTCCAATTGGTGATCAAGTGGGCCAATTTCTTTGCCTTTGAGGCGAAGTGTCAAAAACGCTGCAGATAAATAGCCAGCGGCAGCGATGAGTATAAGCAGCGAGTCTGCGTGATTAGCACCAGTAAGAGAATTTACTAATGCACGAATACCTACACCGGTCCCACCACCTATGACAACAAGAACTGAACCACCAGTTACTGCAATCGCGTTCGAAGAAATAAGGTTTTCTGGTTTCACAATCAAAGGTAAACCTGCGGAGAGTCCTGCCAATATCAATCTGTTTATTCCAAATGCAACTAAAACAAATATTGTTAATTCAATTCCAGTTTTACCACTAAAAATTAATGCAGCGATTACCAACAAATTTATAGCTCTAAAAATATTTGAATAGAAAATAGTTCTTTGTCTCGAAACGCGATCTAAAATAGTCCCAACAAATGGTCCAACAAGTGAATAAGGAAGTAGTACAACTGCAAATGCAGTAGCAGCGCTCAATGCATTGGCTTGACGCTCAGGAGAGAAAAGCACGAAGGATGCCAATGCACTTTGGAAGAGACCATCCACTGCCTGCCCGCTCCAGCGAATAGCGAGGAGCCTCGAAAGCCGCGGATGGCGAATGAGCTCCCAGAAATTCATAAGGCAAGCGTAGTTACTAAGTTGCGATTATTCTTTACCCCTATGAAATCGCAACGCTCTTATATCGATTACTCACTCGATAAACGCGCAACCCTCATGGCGCTTTTTCGCGGAGTGGTTGACGCCTGCGATGCAGATCCATACCTCATGAGAGCAGCAAAATTTCATGGTGAAAAGGTAAGTCGTCAATGCCCAGTATGTAAAAAACTTTCTTTAGTTGAACTCCGGTACACATTCGGAGATCAACTCGGGCAATACTC
>CANFXM010000034.1 GCA_947451045.1 Actinomycetota bacterium
CCTCGCTGCGGTCAATAAATATTTCAAGGCGTTCATCATCGAGGCGAGCAGACTCTTGCCCACCCCATTCGATAACTATGACCGCACTTTCGCGTTGTGAATCTAAATCAAGATCATCTAAATAAAGGTTAGGATTTTTTGAATCAACTAGGCGATATGCATCAACATGAATAAGTGAGAGTGCACCCCTGTGAACTCGCGAAATAACGAAGGTGGGCGAAGTAATGTCTGTGTGTCCCAATGCCTCACCGATACCTTGTGCAAGCACAGTTTTCCCAGCGCCGAGTGGGCCGTTGATCAAAAGAAGATCTCCTGCTGCCAATGATTGCCCGATGCGTACGCCAAGTGCGTGCATATCGGCAGGAGTAGCAATCGAAATCATGGCTTAAGAGTAATGGCAAAGAAAAAAGAACAGGGCCCCGATTTCCCGAAGCCCTGCCCTTGATATTTTCTACTTAGCTCTTATATTTCAAAGGGTTTGGTAGGTAGTCAGGATCTGTATTTAGGTATGGATCAATCTTTGCAAAGATTGATGAGGCAACAAATTTCTGACTTGGGGCTTTACCTGTCTTTGCAGATTGCGCCAATAACTTAACCCAACCCATCATCTGGGCTTCAGTAAATGATTGGTGGCCAACTCCCGATACAGCTGGAGCAGCTGTGAAATCAGGAAGGCCCTTATCTGTGTACTTGGTATATGTCTCTGGAGTAAGGGCGTACAAAGCTAATGTGTTCCACACTGGCTTTGTTCCTGTACCTGCTTTGTATTTAGCAAGACGTGCTTTGTATGAAGCGCGCGCATTATCAACATAGAGTGCACTATTTCCTGCAAAGACAAGGCGATCTGCTTCATTTGAAAGCAAGATAGTTGGTTTGTCTGATGTGTAGTTGATTTTGTCCAATGCTTTGAACTTTGCAACTGCAGCAGGATCACCCTTAACGCGTGGCATCATCTTGAGAACACCGAGCATTCCTGCAATTGCATCATCACCCGAAAGTCCAAGGTTGTAACGACCAGAATCGGCTGCACTAAGTAGCGCTGACCAATCTGTTTTTGTGTTGTCGTAGAAACCTGGGCCTGTGATCTCGCCAATTGCTTGTCCAGCAAGTGTTCCAGTTCCAAGTGCATCTTGTGAGTTTTCAAGAATTGCAACTGTTGCATTGATGCTCTGTTCTGCAATGACGGCAGAGGTAGAGATTCCATCCATATGTGCACTCTTTGTAGGGAGTCCAACTATCAATCCTGATAGTAGAAGTGCTGAACGTTGTGGAATTCCTGAAGTTGCAAGTGGTGCTGGATAAGCAAGAGGTAATGAACCTAGGTCTTTACTCCATGCAGTTAGAAGTGCTCCAGCTTTCGCAAATTCTCCAAGAGCTGCCATATGTCCTGCGACTCCTTTTGCAACGCCAAATGCTGCACAACCCTTAATGGTTGGATCAGCAAAGACACTGAGAAGATAGAAATAATCGCAGAGAGATTGAATAGCAGCTGATGGTGTTGTAAGGCCCGCCATCAGGCCAACAGCATCAGCCTTATCTGGATACTTCTCAATAAATTGATTGATAACTGGCGCAGCACCTGATGAGCCATACACAACTACTTTTTTGATAGTTGTGTATTTAGCATGAGCGGTATCAACCATATCTTTGAGCATCTCGACGCCATCGGTTGTATTCCAACCATGTAGACCGCCAGTTGATACGCGATCATATGATGCAACACCGTAACCTGCTTTGAGCATCTGTGCAGTGACATCTGCTTTGAGATTAACGCTGTAAGGAGTTAATTCCTCAACACCTGTTGGGACTGTGTAACTTGGGTATGGAAATGATGGACGGAATCCATGATTCCAAATAAAGAAAGTACCGTTGAAACGTGCAGGTACTTTCATCAAATATGTAGCACCATTGGCAAGTTTTCCAGTAGTTGTTTCAACAATTGGATCTGCTGCATTTGCTGACGGGATGAGTGTGAGCGTTCCGCCAACTATGAGTGCGCTTGCACCAAGTGTTGCGATGAACTTACGTATTGTTATTTTTTTCATGGTTACTTATGCACCCTTCGCGATTGCATCTGCGGGTAGCGCAGGACGCATGTAATTTGAAACAGTTACTGGTCCAGTACCTGAATCAGTTGTGTATAGGACACGAGTTCCAGTGATTGGTTTCAAAACTGTTGCGCCATCGTATGCACCAATCCAGAATGCAGTGAAGGCTTCGTGAGAAGTTCTGGAATATCCGAGCGGTGAAAGTGCAGCACTGCTCATCTTGGAACCATTGTTTTCAATGTAGGAAATAATGCCTTTTCGTGTGAGGTTTGAACCTGTACCGAAGAGAGCTTCCGTTGCCATGTAAGCGATATTCATTCCTTGAAGGACGTTATTGTCCCATCGCTTATCTGGACCCTTATTGAAGTCATCATTAATTTTCTTGAATGCTGCAACATATTCGTCAGTGGTATCACCTGGTGATGGAGCATGTGATGCACTAATAATTCCTGCAAGCATTCCTGCAGAAACTGCTGGTGTTACACCCTTGGAACCAAGGATTGTCTGGAATGTTGTTGCATCTGCACCAACGCTAGTTACAACCCATTTGTCTGGCTTGTAACCAAGTTGCGCTGCAGTTGCAACTGCGATTGCTGTTGCGGATGCAACGGCGGCAATGATTACAATTTCAACTCCATTGGCTTTAAGCGCTGTGAGTTGGCTTGCAAGTCCAATTGATCCCTGAGTACCTGCAATAAAGTTCACTGCAGTTTTCTTGGCTTCAAAGGAAAGCCCAGCTGTTGTGAAACCTTGTAGTGCATTACGACCAAAGTCATCGGTCTGGTACAAAATTCCGACCTTCTTCGTTGGATATGTATCTTTGATGTACTTTCCAACAATCTTGGATTCAACAACATAGGTACCAAGTCCAGCAAAAGTTGTTGGATAAGTCTTTGGGTTTGTATAGAAACCGCTGTAACCGCTATTTACAAAGAGATCCGGAATGCCACGACGGTTGATGTCGCTGATGACAGAAATATGTGTCTGTGTTCCGATACTTCCAATAAATGCAAAAACCTTATCTTTATTGATAAGTGATGACGCACTTGAGACAGTCAAACCTGCCTTGTACTGGTCATCTCTTACCTCTAAGCGAACTTTACGACCATAAATTCCACCTTTTGAATTTACGTAGTCAAAGTATGCTCGGGCGGCATCATCGACTTTGTTGTATCCAGGGCTCGCTGGACCTGATTGTGGCAACTGCATTCCGAGAACAATTTCGGAGCTAGTAACGCCAGGATCAGTTGCAGCAGTTGCAGGCAGGGCTGTGACGGCGAGCGAACTCACCGCAACTCCCGCGACAAGTGCCATCATTCCTCTGCGGGTCAGAGGAGAAAATGTTTTTCTTTTATTCACTGCGTTCACTCTTTCTATTGCACTTTACTGAGCAGTAGCACGAGGGTTTCGCGCTCAGTAGCCGGGTCACAGGCGACCCGAAACCACCTCAACCTAACATGCGGGGAATAAGAAGTGAACAAATTGGAAACGAAACTCCGTCTAAGGAGGGGTTATTTCAGAGGTGGCGCCGTGTGCGATGGAGCCCATGGGCGATCCCACCCGGATTCAAGACCACCGTCAGAATCAAGAGCAGACTAGAAATCATGGCAGGTAGGTAATTAGCCACTTGCTCTGAGGGAGAAAAATGTTTCATGATCGAATCAATTACATCCGGTAAGAAAACTACAAGTATGGAACCAATAAGGGCGCCGAGAATGCTTCGAATTCCACCCAGGACTGCGCCAGTGAGCAACATGAGCGAGAGTGATATTGGATAAACACTTGGGCCTACGATTCCACGCAATCCATAGAGAACGCCAGCGAGACCCGCAAAACCTGAACTGATAACAAATACAAATATTTTTGTTTGTGAAATATCAATACCATTGAGTGATGATGCAATTTCATTATCACGCAATGCACGCCAACTGCGACCAGTGCGCGAGTTCAAAATATTTGAAGTAAAGAGAAGGGCTAGGACAGCAAATGGAAGCGTTGCAAGCAATTGCCATTGTTCATAACCAACCGATCCCATCAATGAACTGAGCCAAGCTGGAGGATTTCCAAAATTAATGTTGAGCCCGACATCTCCACCGAAAACAGATTCAAAGCGAGTTGCTAGCGATGGAATTGCCAACGCGATTACAAGAGTTGTTCCTGCTAAGTAAGGACCAGATAAACGCGCTGCAGCAATACCTAATAAAAGTCCTGCAAGTAGAGCAGCAATCACTGCAAGAATAATCGCCACCCAGATTGATAATCCCAAGTTCAATATTGCAAGAGCTGCTGCAAATCCACCCACAGCCATTAAGGCACCTTGACCGAGAGATATTTGACCAGATGCTCCAGTGAGCAAAACAATTGAAAGCACACCAATAAATAGCATGAGCGCAACTGCGAGTTGGCCTAAATTATATGGATCAAGTTTTATGGATAGTATAAAAATCAGAACTGCAAAAAGAATTGAAATAATTAGATTCTTGCGGCCATAGGAGCGAGTTCTAGACACGTCGAACTTCCTTACTTCCTAATAAGCCTTGAGGTCTTATTAGCAACACGGCAAGGAGTACAACCAATATCGCTAAAAATATATCTTCTGGAGTGTCATAGACATTGACGAAAGAAATAAGAAGACCTAGTGCAAAGCCTCCTATAACTGAGCCAAGTAAACTGTCTAACCCTCCAACGACTGCGGCAGTAAATCCAATAATCAAAATAAGATCCAAAGTGCTAGGGGATAAATTTGCACTCGGTGTTACAAGTAAGCCCGCCAGGGATGAGGCCACACCTGAAATTGTCCAGCTTAAAGTTCGCATCGAGCCAATTTTAATTCCACTCAATCGTGCAACTTCTGGGTTGAGTGCACTAGCGCGCATTGCAAGTCCCATTCCGGTACCTTTGAAAAAATAGGTTGTGATAACAAGAGTTATAAAGACAGTTCCTATAACGAAAAGATCGAAAGCTGTAAATGGCATGGTCTTGCCGCCTATTACCAGTCCTAATGAATTTACAGGAGTTGGGAATCCTCGTTCCTCTGCCGCCCAAAAAATTCCTGCGCCCGATTGCAAAATACCTAATATCCCAAGGGAAGCAATTACTGGAATTGTAGAGCGCATTGCTGGGCTATCTAAGAAGTTAGAACTTCTTTTTCGCGATAACGGACGCATCACTGAGAGATCTACAAAGGCACCGAGTATGCCACCAGAAATTAGGGCAACAATAAAAGCAAGCCAGTAAGAATAATGATGCCCAATAAGTGTTGATGCAATATAAGTGGTAAACATCGCTTGACCCATTTGTGCAAAATTAACTACGCCAGCTCCACGCCACACTAGAACTAAACCAAGGGCGGCTAAGGCATAAATTGCGCCGCGAGATGTTCCAGAAAAAATTGCAGATAAAAAAATCTCCATTAGTACCCCAAATATGCTGCGCGCAAAGAGACATCAGCCTTCATCTGCGCAGCTGGTAGGTCGGCCACAACAGAGCCGAGAGATAATAAAATTCCATGATCTGCAACGCTCAAGGCTGTGTTCGCATTCTGCTCAACTAATAAAACAGTAAGTCCAGTATTCCTACATAGATCATTGATAGTTTGAATTATTTGTTCAACAATAAGTGGTGCAAGTCCTAGCGATGGCTCATCTAGAAGTAAGAGTGAAGGCCGTGATACTAAGGCTCGGCTAATCGCAAGCATCTGTCGTTCCCCACCCGAAAGAGAGCCTGCTAGTTGATTCTTTCGTTCTTCCAGCCTAGGAAAGAGTTGGTACATCTCTTGTTGGGCATTCTTGACATCTACTTTGTTACTTCGCATTCGAAAAAGCGCACCCATTGAAATATTCTCTTCAACGCTCAATTGGGAAATTACAGCATGACCTTCAGGGACATGCGCAATTCCTAAGCGAACAATCTTCTCTGGTGAGAGTCCAACAATTGATTTACCATTCCAGGAAATATTTCCGCTACGAGGTTGTTCTAGAGCGGAAATAGTGCGCAGAAGCGTGCTCTTTCCTGCACCATTGGCACCTATCACTGTTGTAATTTTTCCAACATGAGCAACGAGTGATACGCCATTTAGCGCTTTCACGCTTCCGTACTCGGTTACTAAATCTTTAATTTCTAACATTAAAGAGCGCCATCTTCTGTGCTCGAATCCACTCCTAGGTATGCAGCGACAACGGCCGGGTCCCGCTTTACGGTTTCAAAGTCACCACTTGAAATAACTTTTCCAAAATTAAGCACGTAAACCTGATCTGAAATATTGCTGACAAAATCGACATGGTGTTCTACAAGCAAGACAGCACATGTGCGTTTTAGATCATTTATGAGTTTCGCTAAATTATCTATCTCATCTTGTCCAAGCCCTGCGGCAGGTTCATCGAGAAGCAACAGTTTTGGTTGCATAACAAGTGCTCGGGCAAGGGCTACTCGCTTCGAATCAGGATATGTAAGTTCACTGGGAGATAACTCAAATTTATCTGCTGCTCCAGCCCAAGCGAGTGCATCCATCGCACGTGCTTTTAGTCCTTCTTCATTCTTTGCTGAAAGGCCAAAGAGATCCTTTACGAAATAAGAATTCTTATGCTTGTCCGCCCCCATCATTACATTCTCAAGAACTGTAAGTCCGCTATAAAGTCCTACTCCTTGCAACGTACGTGCAATTCCATAGTCGGCAAGTTGTGAAGGTTTAGGCCATTTTATTTTTTTACCTTCGAAGCTAATGGCACCTGAATTTGGTTTAACGAGTCCGCATATTGCATTAAACAAAGTGGTTTTTCCCGCACCATTAGGACCTATCAGCGATACAACCTGATTTGGTGCAATATTGAGAAACACATCGTCGAGAGCGCGAAGACCCCCAAAATTGATTGTTAGGTTTTCTATAGAGAGGAGATTGTTTTTCTCATTCATAATCGTAGATTCTAGGTACACGAACACCAATTCGTGTAACTATTTCATAATTGATACTTCCAGAAGCCTTACCCCAATCATCTGCTGTGTATTCGCCTTCACTTCCATCACCAAAAATGATTACCCAGTCGCCAGATTGTGCGGATGAATCTGCACCGAGATCTACAACAAATTGATCCATCGAAACTCGCCCAATAATTTGCGCACGTTTTCCATCGATGAAAACTCCAGAATCGTGTGCGATGCGAGGAATTCCATCGGCATAGCCCATGGCTACAACTCCGAGCTTTGTATCAACTTTCGTCATTTCGCTCGCGCCGTAGCCAACAGGTGAATTCGCGCGAACATGCTTCACTAAATGTAAACGTGCTCTCAATTTCATAGCAGGCTGGAGCCCCAGTGCTGCGCTATCCCCCATGGAAATATCAGGAGTCAATCCATACATGGATATTCCAGTGCGCACTAAATCAAAGGCCGATGAATGGTCCTTGAGGGTTGCAGCAGAGTTGGAAAGATGACGCATCTGGGGATGTACTCCAACTGCTTCGAGTTCAGCAAACATTTCAAGAAATCGCTCACGTTGATGAGAATTCTGTTTTTCATCTGGTTCGTCTGCGCGTGCAAAATGCGAAAATAGTCCAACAACTTCTACTGTAGAAAAATCAGATTGTAGAAACTTCTGCCATTGGTCAAGGAAGCCACCTCGCGTCATACCGGTATCAATTTCAATATGAATTCTAGGCCGACCGCCAATCTTCGAGATTTCTTCAAAGGCGACAATCGATGAAATAGCGATATCGATATTATTTTTTACTGCCATATTAAAATCTGATCCTGGTGGCACTAACCATGCAAGTATGGGAGCTGTAATTCCCGCCTTGCGTAAGGTAATTGCTTCTTCAAGGAGCGCCACACCTAACCATGTGGCTCCAGCAGAGATTGCAACTTGTGCAACTTCTACCAATCCATGTCCATAAGCATCGGCTTTTACAACCGCCAATAGATTGGTTCCAGAAAGTTCCTTTAGGTGGCGCACGTTAGCGGCTATCGCATTGAGATTGATTCTTGCCTCTGCACGATTAACCATTAATTGCGCTCAACAATCACCATAGCTGATGCAATTCCTGCATCATGTGAAAGTGAAAGGTGGACATCGGCTCCATCTATAATTTGCGCAATTTCACCTCTAAATAGAAATACTGGTTTTCCATTCTCTAGATTCAGGATTTCAGCATCATGCCAAGGCAAACCTTTTCCAACACTCAGAGCTTTAGCAAGAGCTTCTTTTGCAGCAAAACGAGCCGCTAAAGAATGTATGGGTTTAATACGTTCCTTTTCTGTAAAAAGTTTTTCTAGCAGACCTGGAGTTCGCTCAAGCGAGGCCTTGAATCGTTCTATGTCAACGACATCAATTCCGATTCCATCAATCATGAGCCAATACTAATTGTGGCTACGAGAGTTGGCTATTAGATGGGACATAACGATCGAGCGCAATAATTGCGACCAAAAGTGAGCTTCCTATAAAAAGACCCGCTAATAAATCGGTAAACCAATGAGTGTGGCGAATCAATGAGACCATGCACACCGTCAGAGATATAAGGACTACCGCCGCTGAAGCTAATCGACCCTGATATCGATTTACATTTGCATACCTATAAATTAAATAAGCCAAAATTCCCCAGGTAAGCACGGCATTAGATGCGTGACCGCTTGGGTATGACATTCCGCCAGCATGGAAAATATCTACTCCAATGCGTGGTTTGAGTCGACCAAGAAAAATTTTAAAGACTCCCACAACAAGGTTGAGAAGAAGTAAAGATATTACTGCGAGATTAAGCGGTCTCCATGTTTTGAACTTGTATGCAATATACGCAGCTGCAATGAGCAGAATTGTTGCTGTAAGACCACGCGCACCTAGATCATCGAGTCGACGCAATATAAAACCTGAAAAACCGGGAAAACTTGGACGGTGTTGGCGATTGACAGTGTCATCAAAATGTACGAGAGGGCCATATTGCAAAACTTGTTGAGTAATAATAAGAAAACCTATAAAAAGAAGTAATGACCAACGTAACGCTCGATACATCTGAGCTCTGCGAGCAACTACTGTGTCTAACATTTATTCAACTGTTACTGATTTAGCTAAATTTCGAGGTTGATCAACATCGTTGCCACGACAGATTGCCATTTCGTAGGCGAAAACTTGCAATGGAACGGTTGCCAATATTGGCTGAAATAATGCAGATGAGTGTGGGATGCGAATAACGTGTTCGGCTCCAACGACTACATCACTCTCTTGTGCAATCACAATCACTCGTGCTCCGCGCGCTTTTACTTCTTGAATATTGCTTAGCATTTTTTCATCGAGAGCATGCTCATGACCTGCGGGCAATATCGCTATTACTGGAGTTCCCTGATCTATGAGAGCAATAGGGCCGTGCTTGAGTTCACCGCCAGCAAATCCTTCTGCATGCATATACGCCAGTTCTTTTAATTTAAGAGCACCTTCAAGTGCGACAGGGAATCCAACATTTCTTCCTAAGAAGAGCACTGATTGTGACTCAGCAAAACTACGAGTCAATGTACGCAGTGGCTCTACGGTCTCTAGTATCTGTTCAATTTTTCCTGGTAGTTCGAGCATTTCATAGTAAAGCTCTGCTACCCGATTATCACTCATGACATTTCGAACTTGTGCTAGGTGTAGGCCAATCAAATAAACAGCAACTACTTGAGTTAGAAAAGCTTTTGTAGATGCAACTGCGATTTCAGGTCCTGCATGTGTGTATAAAACAGCATCTGATTCGCGTGGAATCGTTGAGCTATTTGTGTTGCAAATAGCTAAGACTCTTGCGCCCGCCTCCTTTGCATGGCGGATTGCCATCAAGGTATCCATCGTTTCACCAGATTGTGAAATGGCGATAACTAGTGTGAATTTATCAATGATGGGATCTCGATATCGGAATTCGCTGGCAATCTCTACCTCTACCGGAATTTTTGCCCATTTCTCAATAGCATATTTTGCAATCATTCCTGCGTGATACGCAGTTCCACATGCAATAACAATAATTTTTTTGATCTCGTTGATTTCGGCAGGACTCATATGAATTTCGTCCAGAATAATCTGATTGTTATCACTCAATCTTCCAATCAAAGTATCTGCAACAGCTTTAGGCTGTTCAAATATTTCTTTGAGCATGAAGTGGGTAAAACCACCTTTTTGGGCCGCTGATGCATCCCAAGAAATTTTGTATTCGCGTGGAGTGATTGCTTTACCTTCTAGATCAACAATTGAGATAGTTGAAGGAGTAATTGTTACAACTTCATCTTGTCCTAATTCAACAGCTCGTTTGGTGTATTCGATAAATGCTGCAACATCTGATGCCATAAAATTTTCGCCATCGCCAAGGCCTACTACGAGAGGTGAATTCCTCCGAACGCCGACAATGACATCTGGCGCATCTGCATGGATTGCTAAAAGAGTAAAAGAACCTCGAAGTAGTTTTACTGCAGCACGCATTGCTGCCGTGAGGTCGCCCTGATGTTCTTTGCGCAAATCGCTGAGCATATGTGCAACAGATTCTGTATCTGTCTCAGATTTGAAGGTGTGGCCACGCGATTCAAGTTCGGCCCTGAGTTGTGAATAATTTTCGATAATTCCATTATGTATGACAGCAAGTTTGCCTTCGTTATCTACATGCGGGTGTGCATTGCGATCAGTCGGTCCACCATGCGTTGCCCAACGAGTGTGTCCGATTCCAGAGTGCACAATTGGAAGAGTCTCATCAAGTGATTCTTCAAGATTGATAAGTTTGCCAGCACGTTTTTCAACAAAAAGTGTTCCTTTGGTGCCAAGTGCTATTCCTGCTGAATCGTAACCGCGATATTCAAGTCTACGAAGTCCTTCTATCAAAGGTGTCACTGCTGATTGTGGACCTGTGTATCCCACAATTCCGCACATTTTTTACCCCAGTTCACCTTTGACTATCTCTGCAAGCTCTTGCGCAATCTTTGAGGCAATCTTATCACTCTGCGCTTCAACCATGACTCTTACTAGTGATTCAGTCCCTGATGCTCGCAATAAAACGCGACCATTTTCGCCTAATTCATCTTCTGATTTCTTGACCGCATTAGCTATGACCGATGACGCATTTAATTTAGATTTATCTACATCTTTTACATTGATAAGCACTTGTGGGAAGCGCACCATTGATGCCGCTAATTCTGCAAGTGTTTTTGCGCTGCGAACAACTTCCTGAATGAGTTGTAGTGCTGTCAATATTCCATCACCAGTATTTGCAAAATCACGCATGATGACATGGCCGGATTGTTCGCCACCTAATGAGTAATCTTTTTCAATCATGGTTTCAAGTACGTAGCGATCGCCCACTGCAGTTGTTGCTACATTAATATCTGCACTCTTCATTGCATGCATAAATCCTAAATTACTCATTACTGTTCCAACGACAGTGTTGCCTTTGAGCATTCCTCGTGATTTAAAACTTTGAGCCAGAATACTCAAAATATGATCACCATCAACTTCAGCACCTGTGCCATCAATTGCCAAGCAACGATCCGCATCACCATCGTGAGCAATTCCCAAATCTGCACCGTGTTCTAGAACTGCGCTTCTCAAGTGTGACAAATGTGTTGACCCAACACCATCATTGATGTTCCAGCCATCAGGTGTATTCGCAATTGCAATTACATTGGCACCTGCTCGACGCAGTGCCTCTGGTGCTACATATGAAGAAGCTCCATTGGCACAATCAACAACAATCTTTATGCCTGCAAGTGGTGTTGATACTGATGCTTGTAAATGTTGGAGGTAGCGCTCTATGGCGCTCTCATCATTGATAACACGGCCAACTCCACGACCTGTTGGGCGAGACCATTCTTCGCCCATGCGCGCCTCTATACGCGCTTCAATGGCATCATCTAATTTTCCGCCGCCACGAGAAAATAATTTAATTCCATTATCTGGCATTGGATTATGAGATGCACTAATCATTACGCCAAGATCTGCTTTTGATTCTGCAACCAGATAAGCAATTGCAGGAGTTGGTAAGACGCCTACGCGATATACATTTATTCCGGCACTGGTAAGGCCTGCTACAACTGCTGCTTCTAGAAATTCACCAGAAGCGCGTGAATCTTGTCCAACAATTGCAGTTGGACGGTGATCTTTATTGGATGAACTTTCAACAAGAACATGGGCAGCAGCAACAGCTAAATTAAGTGCGAGTTCTACTGTTAGATCGCGATTAGCCAGACCACGAATTCCATCGGTACCAAAGAGTGCCATTGGAACTCCCTTATCGAATGTGGATTAGCGCTTGCTGTATTGGGAACGCTTACGTGCCTTCTTGAGGCCGTATTTCTTACGTTCGATAACACGTGCATCACGTGAAAGGAATCCAGCTTTCTTCAATGCTGGACGGTTTGCTTCTTCATCAATTTGATTAAGTGAACGTGCAACACCTAGACGAAGTGCACCAGCTTGACCTGAAACTCCACCGCCATTGATTCGAGCAAAAACATCATAAGCATTCTCTGCACCTACAGTGCGAAATGGTTCTGACACTGATTGTTGGTGAACTTTATTTGGAAAATAGTTTTCAAGAGTTTTGCCATTAACAACCCAGCGACCTGTACCAGGTACTAAGCGAACGCGTGCAACAGCTTCTTTACGGCGACCTGTACCTGAACCTGGTGCTTTGATTGCTGGACGGTTAGTTGCTGGAGCTGGAGTTGATGATGTGTAAGAAGTCGGAGCTTCGGCACCATCAAGATCGTCAATAACAGTATTTTCTGACATTTATATTTTCTCTCTCTTTACTTAACGATCTGGGAAACTTGCTCGAAAACATATGGCTTTGGTGCTTGTGCAGCATGTGGGTGTTCTGGGCCTGCGTACACCTTTAGCTTTGATGCAATAACTTTTCCAAGACGATTCTTTGGCAACATTCCCTTGATCGCTTTTTCAACTGCACGTGTTGGGTGCATTTCAATAAGTTCACCGTAAACAGTAGAAGTTAATCCACCTGGGAAACCAGAGTGTTGGTGTGACCACTTCTGCTTTGTCTTGTTACCGGACAGTGCAATCTTTTCTGCATTGATTACGATGACGAAGTCACCCATATCCATGTGTGGTGCAAATGTTGGTTTGTGCTTTCCGCGAAGTAGAACGGCAGCATGTGTTGCAAGACGGCCTAAGACCACATCTTGTGCATCGATGACATGCCAGTTATGGACAGCATCTCCTGCTTTAGGACTATATGTACGCACGCTCTTGCCTACCTTCTATTTCTAATCAGTTACTTCGGGGATATTCATGGTGCAAAGCGCTCTAATGAGTGCAGAGGGTAAGGGTACCTGTGTCAGGGCAAGGGGTCAAAATCGCCTAATCTGACTCACTTTCCCGCTTAGCCACAGTGATTTTTACCCTTTCCAAAAGCTCCGAATCGGGTGGATATTCCACTTTATAAAGGGTCAGACCACGTGCTGGAAAAACTAAAGAATCAGAGATTCGCTCTCGATTCTTCAAGGTTTGCAAAACCCAATCTGGTTGGAAACGACCATCTGCAACACAGACAACTGCGCCAACCAAATTGCGAACCATTGAATAACAGAAAGCATCTGCCACTACATCCGCAATAAGAAGGCCAGCGCCATCTCGAATCCAGGAGAATTTTTCAAGATTTCTAACCGTTGTACTGCCTTCGCGAAATTTACAGAAAGCAGCGAAGTCATTGGAGCCAAGTAGGAGCGCTGATGCTTCATTGAGAAGATTGAGATCAAGGGTGCGATACCACGGTGCTATATCAGCCCGAATCAGTGGTGGAATTACTTGATTGTTATCGAGGATTTTGTAGGTGTAACTGCGGCGCAAGGCGCTAAAACGTGCATGGAACGCTGGTGGGGCAATACTTATTTTGGTGATGCGAAGGTCTTCATCCATGATGCGATTAATACGATAAGTAAGATCTTCTAAATCCAGATTCTCAGGAACGTCAACATGTACCACTTGACCCGTTGCATGAACTCCGGCATCGGTTCGCCCAGCCACTACTGTTTCCACTTGTACACGAGCGATTTTTGAAATTGTAGTTTCAATTACTTCTTGACATGTTCGACGATCTGGTTGCTTTGCCCATCCTGAAAAGTTTGTTCCGTCGTATGCAATATCCAGCCTTAGACGAAGAAACCCACTCTCTGGGTAGAGAGTGGGTTCCGTCATATCAAATTCCTAAGTCAGACTTAGTTATCTTTCTCAGTCAAAACTTCAATCACTGCCATAGGTGCGTTATCGCCCTTGCGTGGACCGATTTTTGTAATACGTGTGTAACCACCATTGCGTGTTGCAAAGCGTGGGCCAATTTCAGTAAAAAGTGTATGAACAACACTCTTATTTGAAATTTTGGCCATTACTTCGCGACGAGCAGGTAGATCGCCCTTCTTTGCAAATGTAATTAACTTTTCTGCAAGTGGACGTAAACGCTTTGCTTTCGCTTCAGTCGTTGTGATCTTTCCATGCTGAAATAATTGCTCAGCAAGTGTTGCCAGGATTTGGCGCTCGTGTGATGGGCCACTGCCCAGACGAGGACCTTTAGTTGGTTTTGGCATTGTTCTATCTCCTAGGCCTGATCCGCGTCAACGAAATCATCGTCAACTGATGCGTTGTAATTCTGATGTTGGGTTGGATCAAATCCTGCTGGGCTGTCTTTGAGAGACATTCCCATTGAGACGAGCTTTGCCTTTACCTCGTCGATAGATTTTGAACCAAAGTTACGAATGTCCATGAGGTCTGCCTCTGAACGATTTACCAATTCGCCAACTGTATGAATGCCTTCGCGCTTCAAGCAGTTATATGAACGGACTGTGAGATCGAGTTCTTCAATTGGAAGTGCAAGATCAGCTGCGAGTGCGGCATCCATAACAGATGGCCCCATCTCGATACCTTCTGCATTTACATTGAGTTCGCGTGCAAGACCGAAGAGTTCAACTAATGTCTTACCAGCTGATGCAACTGCATCGCGTGGCTTCATTGATGACTTTGTTTCGACATCGACTACAAGACGATCGAAGTCTGTGCGCTGTTCAACGCGAGTTGCTTCGACTTTGTATGTAACTTTCAAAACAGGTGAGTAGATAGAGTCAACAGGAATGCGACCAATTTCTGCTCCCGCTTGCTTGTTCTGAACTGCAGTGACATAACCACGACCGCGCTCAACAGTAAGCTCAATTTCAAGACTTGCCTTGCCATTGAGTGTTGCTAAGTGAATCTCTGGGTTATGAATTTCAATGCCAGTTGGAACTGCGATATCTGCACCAGTGACTGGACCAGTACCTGATTTGCGGATGTAGATAACGCTTGGTTCATCGTTATCTGATGAAATCACCAAGTTCTTGATATTCAAGACGATATCGGTGAGATCTTCCTTGACGCCTTCTAAAGTTGTGAACTCATGAAGTGCACCGGCAACACGGATACTTGTCACTGCTGCACCTGGAATAGATGAAAGCAATGTACGACGCATGCTGTTACCAAGTGTGTAACCAAAGCCTGGTTCTAGCGGTTCGATGATGAACCGTGAACGGCTTTCGGATACTACTTCTTCACTGAGAGTGGGACGTTGTGCAATTAGCACTGCTGCTCCTCTTCGTTTCGTGGAAATCCACTATTTGATTTCCTGTCTAGGTACTACTTTTACTGCGGTGCATGCCGACTAAACGGCTGAAAAATTACTTGGAATAAAGTTCGACGATCAACTGCTCTTGAACTTGTGTGTCAATAACAGCGCGAGCAGGGACACCGTGGATGATGATGCGCATTTGCGAACCAACAACCTCCATCCATGCTGGTACTGCTTTTTCACCAAGTTCAGCACTTGCGACGATAAATGGTGTGAGGTCGTGAGACTTTGGAAGAACATCAATGATGTCCATTGGCGTCACACGGAATGAAGGAATGTTTACCTTCTTACCATTGACTAGGAAGTGACCGTGACGAACAAGCTGACGGGCCATATCGCGACTCTTTGCAAAACCTGCGCGGAAAACAACGTTATCCAAACGGGTTTCAAGAATGACAAGAAGGTTTTCGCCAGTCTTACCTTGACGACGGTTTGCTTCTTCGTAATATCCACGGAACTGCTTCTCAAGTACACCGTAAATACGTGCGCACTTCTGCTTCTCACGCATCTGCAATAGGTACTCAGACTCTTTTGCACGGCCACGGCCATGTTGTCCAGGTGGATAAGGACGAGATTCGATTGGACACTTAGGTCCATCGCACTTTGTTCCCTTAAGGAAGAGTTTTACTTTTTCGCGACGGCAACGCTTGCAGTCTGCTCCGGTATAACGAGCCATTTATTCTCTTCCTTCCTTAAACTCGA
>CANFXM010000035.1 GCA_947451045.1 Actinomycetota bacterium
CTGAGCCAGATTTAGCGCATAGAACGGGCAGTTGTAATCCTTGTGACCGCTTTTTCAAGGGCATATATGGGATCACTTGCTGCACCTTTTACTTGCACATCGGCTAATGCGATGGCGCTCACAGCTTCAGATAATCCACGCGGACTCCAATGTTGTAGTTGCCTGCGAGCTTTATCAATTTGCCACGGAGCCATTCCTAATTGTCCTGCCAATTCAAATGATTTACTTCCGCGATTTGTTCCAGAAACTTTTGCCATTGAACGAAGTGCTGATGCAATCGCACTTGTCACCATCACCGGATCTGTTCCAGTCTCTAGTGCACTTCGAAGGCTGACAAGGGCGGCCGATAAATTTCCATCTACTGCAGCATCGGCAACATCGAATCCCGTTGTTTCAACTCTTCCTTGATGAAATTTATCAACGATAGCCTCATCGATTACTCCTGCTGGTGCATCTGCTGCTATCTGACTTACTGCTGATTGCAATTCTCGAAGATCTCCACCTAATGCGCCAACAAGTGCCGCTACAGCACCTGCATTGGCTTTGCGTCCAGCATCTAGAAATAGATTGCGAACGAATTCAACTTTCTCTGCCTCTTTTTTCAAAGGCTCACAAGGAATTATTTCTGGCTTTACTTTCTTAATTGCATCTAGCAAAGCTTTACCTTTGACTGCCCCTTTGTGAAGGAATACAACTGTTGTCGAAGCATCGACTTCACCTAAATACCGAATTAATTCATCTTTATTATCATCGGGTAAATCTTGTAAGTCTCGAATAACCAAGCCACGGCGCTCAGAGAAAAGAGATGGCGAGAGCGCATCGGCAATATCGCCCACAATGGTGTCGGCTGCAAAGAGATTTGTTATTTCGGCGCTCTCACTTTTTAGTTCGGCCATAATCTTGGCGAGGGCACGATCAGCTAGGGCAGCTTCAGAGCCAAGGATGAGATAGAACGAGTTCATCGCGGGCTCCTTTCTTGCCTAGTGAAATAAATCTAATCCACTTTTACTGGTACGGATAGAAAGGTGGTGCTCGCGCGCCGTAACTGCAATTGCACCATCTTTATCTGTGCGCACAACTCTAGTGCCACCGCGCCTTAGCGCTGAAATAGTGCTCAGTGCTGGATGTCCATACATGTTGCCGGCTCCTACTGAAATCAGAGCAAGCTGAGGGTTGAGAAGTTTAATCATTCCGCCATCTTGATATTTTGACGCATGATGACTTACTTTATAAATATCGACCTTATGTAACATAGGAATTACTTCAATTTGTGCAAGTGGTTCTAAATCTCCCCCAGCAAAAAGTGTGAAATCTGGAGCACTGATAAGGGTTGCAATACTTGAATTATTTACAGCCGAACCATCACCAGGAAGTGAATCGAAAGTTCGAAGGGATATCTGGGGCCATAAGACATTGATTTGAATTGCACCCCGATTACTTTCAATCACTGTTCTCATGCCTTGTTGCGCGCGAATTGTAGGTGTGGTGCCTAATAGTTGACTTACTCGAAGACTCTCCATTGTTGGTTCGCTATAAGTACTAATCCATACTTGATCAATCTTTCTGCCATGAAGTGCACCTTGTAGACCTTCAACGTGGTCTGCATGAAAATGACTTAAAATAAGAAGTGAAATATGCGTTATTCCAAATTGTCGAAGACAGCGATCTTCTAAAGAAGAATCTGGGCCAGTATCAATAACAATGCCACGGTGTGATCCAAGATTGATCACCATGGAATCACCTTGGCCAACATCGCACTGTCCAACCTGCCAATCCCCTGCTGGGAATCGATGAATCCAGGTCGCGCATAAAATAAGGATGAGGAAAGTAATTGAGATTTTTCGCAAAGCTTTACTGGAATACATCCTAAAAATTAATACAATAGAAATTATTACGACGATGCGAAGAAATCCCGTGCGCCCTACTCCCAGAACTATGACTGGAAAATGCGAAGCCCACCGTGCTACCCAGCCGATAAAACTCGCTGGAAAATGAATGATGAAAATCAGAATACGACTGATAAACGGGATGATTGGAGCCAAGAGCGCTGCGATAAAACCTAAAATAGTAATCGGTGCAACAACGGGTGCCGCTAATAAATTTGCTATAACCGATATTGGTGATAGATATCCAGAAAGCGCGACTAGGACCGGGGAACAAAAAAGCGTTGCCGCAATTGAAGGTGCAAGTGCCTCAGCAAATACTTTAGGTACATATCTAGAGAGTGAAGCAATAATTTTAGGAGCAAAAAGTAAGAGACCTGCAGTTGCTAATACAGAAAGTGCGAAACCAGCATCACGAGATTGCCAAGGGTCTGCAATTACTACCGCGCTTATTGCAAAGCCCAATGCTGGCAAAGAGTCTCGCGCTCGACCAGTTCCCTGTGCTACTAATAAAACTGCAGCCATTGCGGCGGCGCGAAGAACAGAAGGTGATGGTCGAACTAGGGCAATAAAAGCGAGCAAGGTGAGGGCGGTTGCACTAAGGCGCCATTTCATTTTGCGAACTAAGAACTGCATCATCCATAGAACAAAGCCAGAGACAATTGCGAAGTTTGCGCCACTGACTGCAACTAAATGTGTGAGACCAGATCTCTTCATGGCTTCTTTGAAGGCCGGGCTTTGTTTTGCTGTATCTCCTAAAACCATTCCAGGAATGAGGGCGCCTGCATCTCCGGTACCGCTGATATTGCGCAGTCCGAATCGAATCGCACCTAATGTTCTCGCCCATCGCGAAGGATCGGTGAGAACCTCGATCTTTCCAGAAACTAAAATCAGCGCAGCTACCCTGGCCTCGTTACTCAGTACCACCCGCGCACGAGCCGAAAATTTTTGCCCCGGTAATAAATTCTCAACTTTTTTATCTGAAGTAATAATACGAATTGGTATTGAGAGTCGAAAATTTCCTTGTGAACCACTGACGTTCAAAGCGCGCGCCATGTATGTGTAATTCTGAGGTGAAAAAGTTGAGCCGTAAACCTTTCGGACCGTCTTTGTTGGATCAGTAACTATTTGCGCAACAATCTCAACGCTTGTGCCCGCATATTCGCGAATGGCAGAGCTAGCTAATGATTGTTGGCGAAATGACATCGTGAGAGAGCCAAGTAAAAGCGCCGCAATCAGCACAATGAAGCGGGTATTACCTTTAAATATGGCAATAAAGGTAAGCGCTAAAGAGATGATCACGATTCGCCATGGTGCTAATGCACTTTGTGTTAGTGCGCCAATCCAAATAGCTCCACCAATAGCGAGTGCGCGATAATCTACTAAACGCTGACTTTGGCCTTGAACTCTGCGAATTTTGCACTACCAATGCCAGAAACTTTTTGTAAATCTTCTATCGCCATAAAGGGGCCGTTGACTCGACGGTATTCGACAATGCGCTTCGCAATAACTGGTCCGATTCCAACGAGTGAATCAAATTCCTGTGCAGTTGCGCGGTTAATATTGAGAGGGCCTTGAGGAACCACTCTGCGGATTGCCGATTTTCCATTGACAGTACGTGACTGTGGATTTACATAAATCTGCTCACCATCTTTGACGATGCGAGCCAAATTCAGATCACTGAGGTCAGAGCCTTTGATTTCATTTCCCGCTGCGCGAATTGCATCAATGACTCTGGATTGAGATGGAATTGAATAAACCCCAGGGTTATTTACCGCACCTGCTACATCGATAGTAACTTCTGGAATAGCTATCTCTACTGGAATTGCAGGGGCAACAATTATTTCTTTACTACTTCCTTTGAAAACAACGACTGACGAAATTAGCAGAAGCGCCCCCGCGAGTATAAGTAAGGCCTTCTTTTGGTTGTGCGAATATGAAAGGTTATGCCACCAGTAGGTAATTTTTTCCCAGAGCTCTTTGAGTTTGTCCATGAGCGGATTCTCGTATGTGAGAAAAGCGCACGAACTTCTCTCGAGGTTAGCTGTTGATAACGATATTGACGAGCTTGGGAGCGCGAGTGATTACTTTTTGAACACTGGCGCCTTGGAGTGCTTCGACAATGACAGGGTGTGACATTGCTTGTTTTTCAAGATCTACATCAGAAATTGATGGTGATACTTCGATGCGTTCTTTGATTTTTCCATTGATTTGGATGATTGCAATAACGCTATCGTCGACAAGTAAGGCTGGATCAACAGTTGGCCAGCCAGCGAGTGCAACTGCTGGCTTGTGACCAAGGCGCTCCCACATTTCCTCCGATGTATACGGAGCAACGAGAGAGAGCATGATGGCGATTGCCTCTACCGCTTCGCGAGTAGCAGGATCTGCTGGGCCACACCCTGAATCAATTGCTTTACGAGTGGCATTTACAAGTTCCATGACGCGAGCAATGGCAACATTGAATCGAAATGATTCAACTGCAAACGCGGCATCGTTGAGAGCTTTATGTGTGGCTTTGCGCAAAGTTACATCGCCCGTTGTGAAATCAATTCCGGGTGCACTAGTGATATCACCTGATAAGCGCCATGCACGTGTTAAGAATTTTACAGAACCAGATGGTGAAACATCAGACCAATCAACATCGTCTTCTGGAGGTCCGGCAAATACTAAAGAGAGGCGAATTGCATCAACACCATGGTTTGCTAACTCATCAGAGAGTCGTACTAAATTTCCGCGACTCTTCGACATTGCAGAGCCATCCATAACAACCATTCCCTGGTTGAGCAAACGGGTAAATGGTTCATTGAAATCAAGCATTCCCATGTCATTGAGAACTTTTGTAAAGAAGCGACTGTAGAGCAAGTGTAAAATCGCATGTGTTACTCCGCCAACATATTGATCAACTGGCAACCATGTATCAACATCTTTGCGGCTAAATGGTTCTTCATTATTTGTCGATGATGGATAGCGCAAGAAATACCACGATGAATCTACAAAGGTATCCATCGTGTCGGTGTCGCGCGCTGCATTGCCACCACATTTTGGACATATGACATTGAGCCATTCAGTTGCAGCACCAAGTGGTGATGTTCCCTTTGGTTTGAGATCTAATCCAGTGGCATCAGGCAATGTAAGTGGAAGTTGATCTTCTGGAACTCCGACTTCGCCACACTTTTCGCAATGAATAATCGGAATAGGTGTGCCCCAATAACGCTGACGCGAAACCAACCAATCGCGCAAACGGTAATTACGAGCTGATTTTCCAAGGCCATCATTTTCAAGTTGAGCGTTGATTTTCGCTATTGCTTCAACCCTATTCAATCCATTGAGTAGGCCTGAATTAATAACAACTCCATCACCAACAGTTGCAATACCTGTTTCGTTTGGATCATCTTCACCGGTTTCAACAACTACTCGAACAGGTAATTTCATGGCGCGTGCAAAATCTAAGTCGCGTTGATCGTGAGCTGGAACTGCCATGATGGCACCAGTTCCATAATCTGCAAGTACGTAGTCACTTGCCCAAATTTGAAGTTTTTCGCCATTGACTGGATTGATTGCGTAGCGCTGAAGAAAGACACCAGTCTTTGGACGATCTGTTGCAAGTCGATCGATATCGCTATCCGCTTTTATTTTTTCAACGTACGCTTTGAAATCTTTTTCAGCCGTTGTACCTGCTGCAAGTTCACTCGCAAGATCTGAATCGGCTGCAACAACCATAAATGTTGCACCGTATAATGTATCGGGGCGTGTTGTATAAATTGAGATTGGTTCACTGCGGCCTTCAATAACAAATTGCACATTGGCGCCAGTTGAGCGACCAATCCAATTGCGCTGCATCGTGAGAACTTTGTCTGGCCATTGACCTTCAAGTTGTTGCATGTCATCGAGTAAGCGATCTGCGTAATCAGTAATCTTGAAATACCACTGATTCAATTTCTTCTTGGTAACAGCGCTATCACAACGCTCGCATAAACCAGCAACTACTTGCTCATTTGCTAGAACCGTCTGACATCCTGGGCACCAATTGACTGCTGAATCTTTGCGATATGCCAAACCACGTTCATGAAGTTTGAGAAATAACCATTGATTCCAGCGGTAATATTCAGGATCGCATGTATTGAATACACGATCCCAGTCGAATGAACATGCATAACGTCGCATAGAAGCTTTTTGTGTTGCGATATTTTCATATGTCCAAATACGGGGATCTTCATTTCGCTTGATTGCTGCATTTTCTGCAGGTAGACCAAAAGCATCCCAGCCGATTGGATGCATAACGTTGAAACCTTTTTGAACCCAGTAGCGAGAGATCACATCTCCGAGTGCATACGCCTCGGCATGACCCATATGTAAATCACCGGATGGATAAGGAAACATATCCAAGACATATTTCTTGGGACGAGGATCATCTGCGCGACCCGATTTGAAGGGAGTGAGTTCATCCCAAACAGGAAGCCATTTTTCTTGCACATATGCGAAATCGTAAGCAGCGTGTTCGCGCTCTTCATCGCCGTGCGTTGTGGACATGAGGAGAGTTTATCTGGCTTTACGCCCAGCTAATGCCAGTTAGTTCTTCGCTGACTGACCATAAATTTGCAGCGAGTAATTGATCGTATGCAAGTGATGCCGCGCGAGTGAGTTTTGGAAAGCCACGCATCTCCATCAAACCATCTGGTCCAATATATGAAGCCCCGACTAAATCAGGATATGTAGCAGCGCATAGAGTGGGAAGCGCACCGCGAGCAGCTGATTGTGCGAAAAGAGAATTCATTCCACCGGTAATTCTTGATTCCAAATTAGCTCCGCGCATCTCAGGTCCCACACTTTGCAGATGCGTTGAGGACCATCCAGGGTGAGCTGCGTAGGCACTAATTTTCCAACCATTTTTTACCGAACGCCGTTGAAGTTCATTAATGAAAAGAAGGTTCGCTAATTTGCTCGCGCCATACGCACCCCATGGCTTGTATTCACCTTGAGCAAGTGCGCGGCTTCTAATTGTTTCAATACTACGATCGCCAAAATTTCCAAAACGATGTGCTTGGCTTGCAACACTCACAATTCGTTCTTGGACTCTCTTGCGCAATAAAGCAGCAAGTGCAAAGTGCCCGAGATGATTTGTGCCAAACTGTAATTCAAAGCCATCCTCAGTTGTCTTCAAAGGCGTTGCCATGACTCCAGCATTGAGAATGAGAACATCAAAATCTTCTTTTACCGATTGAGCAAAATTTTTCACTGATGCAAGTGATGTGAGATCTAAAATTGAAAACGAAACTCTATCCGTACCGAGTTCAATGACGGTTGCTTCGCCTTTGCGTGCATCGCGAGCGGTAATAGTTACGTGTGCACCTTTGCGAATGAGTTCGCGAGCAGTCTCTTTTCCAAGACCACTCGTGCCACCTGTGATTATAAATTTCTTGCCAGTGAGGTCAGGAATATTTATCGCGTTCCATCCGCGCGTAATAGTTGTTACATCTGTCATGTGGAGCTAAGGGGATTTGAACCCCTGACCCCCTGCATGCCATGCAGGTGCGCTACCAGCTGCGCTATAGCCCCGTAACTACGAGAAGGTAAACCTACCGTAATTTGAGAATGGCACTATTCCGAAGGTACTGCACCACTTTCTTCACCATAAACCGGTTCTGGGATAGATCCTGCATTATGTTCAATCAAATTCCATTGACGAGGGAAGCGTTGCAATATTGACCACGATGCATTGGATAAGCCACCGATAACTCCCCAATGTGTCATTGGAAGTTTGAGTAATTCTCCAAGTACACATCGAGCGGTGCCACCATGAGTTGCTACAACTAATAACTGATTTGTCTTTCCTTCAAGTGCTTTCGTAATTGCACCCACAGCGCGAGTTGCAACTTCACTGCGCTTCTCCCCTGTAGTTCCCGCACGATTATCATCACCGTCTATCCAGCGAATGAAGTTTTGAAAATCTTCTTCTCGGTTTTCTTTTCCTGTCTTGCCTTCCCATAGCCCACCATTTGTTTCACGCAAATTTATATCAGTAGTAACTTCTAACCCCGTCAAATCTGCCAGCGCCTGAGCAGTAAATTTTGCACGTTGCAAATCACTCGAAATTATTGCGGTTGGATTCATTCCAGCCAAAATTTCAGCAGCATGCTTCACTTGATATTGGCCTACTTGATTGAGCGGAATATCTGAATGGCCCTGAAATCTATTGACTACATTCCAATCAGTTTGGCCATGACGCCATAAAAGTACGCGATTACCGTCCATGAAGTGCGGCAGCCTTGACTGCGTCTAATTCAATCATTGGGCAATCGTTCCATAATTTATCGAGCATGTAATAGCGCCGTAAGTCACTACTTTGGATGTGAACGACTAAATCTGAATAATCAAGCAGAATCCATTCGGCGCCATGTTCACGTCGTGCTGGTTTTTCACCAATCGCACTCATTTGACGCTCTACCTCATCGGCAATGGAATCTACTTGTGCAACATTGTGCCCAGTTGCAATAAGAAAAACTTCGCTAAGAACTAATTGATCCGAGAGATCGATAGCTACAAGGTCCGTACCTAATTTATCAATGACTGCCTGTGCTGCTACTTGTGTAATTTTGATTGTCTTACTTTGGGCTGGCATAGAGGCCATTCTCCTTTATATAGTGAGCAACAGATTCTGGTATCTGATTACTGAGTTCTTCTCGAATCTGGGTTGCAGAAATATCTAGAGCGGATATGTCCAATCCTTCTAAAGGATAGCCTGGACGTTGAATAACGATGATTCTACATTTCTTTTTCAGTTCTTCCACTCGGTGCCATTTATCAATATTGATATAAGCATCCGAACCTACGAAAAGAATTATTTCAGAATCTGGATGGGTTGCTGTGACAGCATCAACAGTATCGATTGCATAACTTGGTCCTTCACGCAAAATTTCAATGGGATTTATTTCAACACGAGTTCGAATATGTGATGGAAGCGAGTCGATCCCAAGCTGACACATTGCGCGTCTTTGAGAACCTCTTGCCTGTGGTGCGTTGCTTCGCAATAAAGGTTGGCCAGCAGGAACAACGAGTAAATGATCAACAATTTTGCGTTCTAATACTTGGGTAATTACGTGAAGGTGACCCAAGTGAATCGGGTCGAAAGTACCTCCGTAAATACCAACCGCTGCCAAATTAGTCCCGGTCGAAACGAAGTGTTATGTATAGAAGTAAAGAGAAAAAAGTGAATGCACCAATTCCAAAGGCATACGGTGGTGCTGGAAGGTGGCGAACGGATTCAGCTGCACGAATAATCATGGCGAAATACTACCCCTTGCCAGCGAGGAGATCTTTGAATCGGGCCTCATCGATTACAGGTACACCGAGTTCTTGCGCTTTAGCTAACTTAGATCCAGGCTCTGCCCCTACTAATACATAATCAGTCTTCTTTGAAACCGCCGATGCAGATTTTCCGCCATGGGCAATTATCGTTTCGGAGATTCCATCTCTCGTAAATGATTCAAGGCCGCCGGTAACAACAAATGTTAGTCCAGCCAAAGTTTGAGGAAGTTCTTCAACTTTTTCAGCAACCACGCGAACTCCAGCTGCACTCCACTTACGGATAATCTCGCGATGCCACTCGATGCTAAACCATTCAATAATTGATTGCGCGATTGTGGATCCAACACCATCAATATCTGCCAATTCTTGCGCATCGCATTTCGCTATCGCCGCTATCGAATCACAATGTGTTGCAAGTGCCTGCGCTGCTGTTGGACCAACATGGCGAATTGATAGTGCCACGATTGTGCGCCACAAAGGTCGAGTTTTCGCCTCTTCTAGCGCCGCCAGAAGTGATTCAACATTTTTTCCAGCAGTGCCATCTTTTTTAATAAAGAATTCAGATTTCATGAGTTTGTCTGCATTGAGATCGAAAAGATCTGATTCATCCGTAATTATTTTGCTCTCAAGAAGTGCCACAGCGGCTTCATACCCTAAAACATCTATATCAAGTGCGGCGCGTGAGCCAATGTAATAAATGCGTTCCCTAAGTTGGGCAGGACAACTTTGCGTATTCGGACAACGAATATCTACATCGGCCTCACTCATCGCACGCAATTGAGTTGCACAATCAGGACAATGTGTCGGCATGATAAATGCATGCTCAGCACCTGTTCGACGATCTAAAACTGGTCCAAGTACTTCCGGAATAACATCGCCTGCTTTGCGAATAACAACATAATCACCAATTAATACGCCTTTGCGGACAATCTCTTCTCTATTGTGCAATGTTGCATTTGTAATTGTTGAGCCTGCAACTTTGACTGGTTCCATAAAAGCAAATGGCGTCACACGTCCAGTACGGCCAACACTGACTCTAATATCGAGTAGCTTGGTAATAACTTCTTCTGGTGGGTACTTGTAGGCAATTGCCCACTTAGGCGCACGAGAGGTGAAACCTAATTTTTCTTGTGATTGGATTGAATCAATTTTGATAACGACGCCGTCAATCTCGTGTTCAACATCATGGCGATGTTCGTTGTAGTAAGCGATAAATTTTTCAACATCACTTCGGGTTCCACACACTTTGTATCTATCACTTGTTGGTAGACCAAGCTTTTTGAGGAGTGCATAGGCCTCACTTTGAGAATCAAAGGAAATACCTTCGCGTGCGCCAACACCATGAACTATCAAACTCAATGGGCGCTGCGCACTTACACGTGGATCTTTTTGTCTCAGTGAACCAGCAGCACCATTGCGTGGATTAGCAAATAAGGCTTTACCTGCCTCTTCTAATGATTCGTTGAGTTCATTGAAGGCTGCAATCGGAAAGAAAACTTCACCGCGTACCTCGATGAGCGAGGGTAAATCTTTGCCAACTAATTGATGTGGCAGAACTTTAATAGTTTTCACATTCAGTGTTACATCTTCCCCCGTCACACCATTGCCTCGGGTGAGTCCTCGAACCAATTGGCCATTCTCATATGTCAGATTAATTGCCAGTCCATCTACTTTGAGCTCGCATAAATAAGAAGGCTCATCAATATCTTTTTCAACACGATCAAACCATGCGCTTAACTCTTGAAGGTCAAAAACATTGTCCAGGCTCATCATTTTTTCAATGTGGTCGCGTTGTTCAAATTGAGTTGAAAATCCACCGCCGACTTTTAGGGATGGTGAATCAGGGGCTAATAATTCTGGATGCTTGCTCTCCAGTAATGATAATTCGCTCAGTAACGTATCAAATGCAGCATCAGTTATTGAAGGTTGATCTAATACGTAGTACTTGAATTGATGATCACGAATTTCATTTGTGAGTTCTTCTATTCGGTGTCGAGCTTGATTGCTCATTTAGTTTGTCTCACAAATTGTTGCTGAACCTACTACGCGATCACCATCATAAATAACCATTGCTTGACCAGTTGCTAGGCCTAATAAAGCTTCATCAAGTGTTGCGTGCAAAAGTGTTCCATCGTATGAGTATGTACATGCGAGTGCTTGACCATGTGCGCGAATTTGAACGAAGCCTCGAGTTGGTGTTGCACTCACGGCAGGGCCACACCAGACAGGACGTTCACCCTTCATGGATGTAATGGCTAACTCTTCGCGCGAACCAACAACGACGGTATTTGAGACGGGTTCAATTTTTAGAACAAAGCGTGGTGAACCATCGGCTGTTGGAACAGTGAGTCCCAAACCTTTACGCTGCCCAATTGTGTATGTGTAAGCACCATTATGTTCTCCAATCTTGGTGCCACTTTGATCAACAATGGGCCCTATTTCACTACCCAATCGATCACGCAACCATCCAGCGTTATCTCCCGATGGAACAAAACAAATGTCGTGGCTATCAGGTTTTTCTGCAACAGCTAATCCTCGTTCTGCTGCCTCTTTGCGAATATCAACTTTCGTTGTATCGCCCAATGGAAAAATTGCACCAGCAATTTGTTCAACAGTGAGAACTGAAAGAACATAAGACTGATCTTTTGAAATATCCATTGCCCGATGAAGTGTCTTACCATCAGGAGTTATCTCTGTTCGTGCATAGTGACCAGTAACTACTCCATCAAATCCCATGGCCCGCGCACGATCTAATACAGCTGCAAACTTTATTTTTTCATTACAGCGAAGGCATGGATTGGGCGTGCGACCTTGTGCGTATTCAGAGAGAAAATCTTCCACAACACCATCATGAAATTCTTCTGCCATATCCCAGATATAAAAAGGAATACCAATAACGTCAGCGGCTCGACGAGCATCATGTGAATCTTCGATGGTGCAACACCCTCGTGCACCTGAGCGATATTTTTGTGGGTTAGCAGAAAGGGCTAAGTGAACGCCAATAACCTCATGGCCAGCTTCAACGGCGCGTGCTGCAGCCACCGCTGAATCAACTCCGCCACTCATGGCTGCAATTAGTTTCATGAAAGATTTGCCGCCCGTCCGCGAGCAATCACATCAGGAAGTACTGAGAGCGCAAAATCGATATCGGCTTGTGTCGTTGATGCACCTAGTGAAAAACGAAGTGAAGACTGTGCAGTTTTCTCGGTGTGGCCCATCGCAAGTAAGACATGACTGGCTTCATGGACTCCAGCACTACATGCAGAACCCGTTGAGCAAGAAACATTGGCCCCATCCATGAGCAAAAGAAGGGTATCGCTCTGGGTTCCAGGGAAAGTAAAGTTCACGATTCCTGGAAGTCGAGTTGATTTTGCGCCATTGAGAATTGCATCAGGTAAAAGTTTGTGAACGTTAGAGATGAAATAGTCACGCAATTGAGTGACTGCATCTGATTGATATTGATGAGATGCAATTGCGGTGGCGAAGGCGACAATGGATGGGGTATTGAGTGTTCCGCTTCTAATTTCGCGCTCTTGTCCCCCACCATGTAATAGCGCAGGAATTTCAATACCTCGCTTGAGCACGAGTGCACCTATTCCGAGTGGGCCACCAATTTTGTGTGCACTCAATGTCAGAGATGTAAGACCTAGTTCTGAAAATGAAAGTGGAACTTTTCCAAAACTCTGAACGGCGTCGCAATGAACTGGAATATCACCAGCAAGTTTTACCAATTCTAATATTGGTTGTAAGACTCCTGTTTCATTATTTGAATGCATCACAGCAATGAGTGCAACTTCATCGCCACGCTTCGAGAGAAAATCTTCTACAAAAGCACAATCAATAACACCATCAACCGTTACGGGAATCTCAATAACTTCAGCCTTCTCGTGGGTTGCAAGCCATTGGGCTGGATCAATAATTGCATGATGCTCAATTGCCGAGATTAGAACTACATTGCGTCCTTCTGTGCGACGCTTCCAAAACAATCCTTTGAGAGCAATGTTGTTCGCTTCTGTACCTGAACCAGTAAAAATGATTTCAGAAGCAAGCGAACCAACTTCGCGACCGATTACTTCACGCGCCTCTTCAATATCTTTGCGAACACTGCGACCCGGTGTATGCAAACTTGATGGATTACCTAATTTAGATAGGGCTGTAGTCATCGCATCAATTGCACAATCGAGCATCGGCGTAGTTGCCGCATGGTCGAGATAGATGGAAGACATGGCGCTAAGTCTAGGACTTGCGCGCAATAACGCCTTCCGTTGCCTTAGGCAGCACGGCAAAGAGATCACCAATTACGCCAAAGTCAGCGATATCAAATATTGGCGCTTCAGCATCTTTGTTCACGACCACGATTGTCTTACTTGTCTGCATGCCTGCGCGGTGTTGGATTGCTCCAGAGATTCCGCATGCAACATAGAGCTGCGGGCTTACAGTTTTTCCTGTCTGACCAACTTGATGTGTATGTGGGTACCAACCTGCATCAGTTGCAGCGCGTGATGCACCAACTGCTGCACCTAATGCATCTGCAAATCCTTCAACGGCTGCAAAATCTCCATTTGTTCCGCGACCACCAGATACAACAATATTTGCCTCCGTTAGTTCTGGACGACCACCTTTTACAAAAGGTTGAGTTGAAGTAATCGTTGCTTTCTTCGCAACATCACTAACACTCTTAATTATATTTTCAACTGCGGGAGATGCTGGCGCGTTATTAGCTTCAATTGTGTTCGCACGGATTGTCATGATGCTTACTCCATGAGAAATTTTGGAGTGCACAGTTGTTGAACCACCAAAAACTAATTGAGTTGCAGTGCCATCGGCAGCAACATCTACTGCATCAGTAATAATTCCTGAATCTGTTGCAATTGCTACTCGAGCAGCAATCTCTTTTCCAAATGCATGAGATGCAATAAGCAGCGCTGAAGGCTTCTTCTCTATAACAATTTGTGAAATGAGATCGGCATAAGCAGGAACTCCATGTGTAGCAAGATCACCTGACTCAATACAGATAGCTGATGAAATTGGTCCTGTGAGTGCAGAAACAATTGCACCACTTTTGCCAGGTGCTGCCACAACAATTGCAGTGACATCGCCCATGCGAGCACCCGCTGTTGCAAGTTCAGCAGTTGTCTTACTTACTGCATCGCCTTGTAGGTCGACGAGGATAAATACGTTGCTCATATCAACTTCTTTCCTGCTAGGAAATCAACTAATTCTTTGCCGCCATCACCAGAATCAGTAACTTTTATTCCGGCTGCTCGCGCAGGACGTGAAGCAGAATCTGCTACTAGTGACCATGCACCTTGAACAGAAATTCCAATCGCTGCGCAATCGCGAACATCAATAGTCTTTTTCTTTGAAGCCATGATGCCCTTGAAAGATGGATAACGCGGTTCGTTTATCTTTTCGATAACACTGAGCACTGCAGGAAAACTTGCGCCCATTGAATCAACACCGGCATCTGTAACACGTGTAATCGCAACAGTTGAGGCGGCAGGATCAACAACAACGCTGCCAGCAAATGTGAGTTGAGCCCAACCTAAGCGAGCTGAAATCATTGCTGGAACAACGCTCATGCGAGCATCAGTTGATTCAGTTCCGCAAAGAACTAAATCAAATCCACCAGTTTCAATTACTTTTGCAAGAACTGCTGATGTTGTAATTGCATCAGCACCTGCGAGCGCGCTATCACTAATAAGAATTGCATCATTTGCACCCATAGATAGCGCTTTGCGAATTGCTTCAGTTGCACGCTCAGGTCCCATAGAAATAACGGTCACGCTATTGGCGCCGCCTTCTTCGTTTCCACCATGTGCTTCAGCAATTCGAAGCGCTTCTTCTACTGCATACTCATCGAGATCATTGAGAACTGCATCAACGCCTTCTCGGTCCAGTGTTCCATTGACCATTTTTTTCTCAGCCCAGGAATCTGGTACTTGTTTGATGCAGACAGCAATCTTCATAAGGCACAGGTTACTGGGCGGTAGTGAATCAATCAAAGCCAACTCACGCGTGATGCCGAGCACGCAATGGTCAATTACATGGTGAATAAGACATAAAATTTCGAATGTGCTGGCAATCATTGCTCCTGGTCAAGGAAGCCAAACTCCCGGAATGCTCAATTCATGGATTGAGGATGCCGAAAGTAAATCTCTTCTGAGTTCTTGGTCCGATGCAATTGGATTAGACCTTCTTGCATTAGGTACAACTGCAGATGCAGATGAAATTAAAGATACGGCTAACGCGCAACCACTCATCGTCGCAGCTGGTCTCTTATCAGCACGTGCACTTGGGATTGATAATTATTCTGTTACATCGGGTCATTCTGTTGGAGA
>CANFXM010000036.1 GCA_947451045.1 Actinomycetota bacterium
AATGCCTTCATCTACATATTTTCCATGACTAAAGAAGCCGTGAATGTGTCCTTCGTAATCTTTATGGACGACATAGTTTCCAGCCTCTTTGAGTTTCTTGGCGTAAAGCAAACCATCATCACGAAGTACATCGTATTCGGCAGTAATAATGACAACTGGTGCAAGGCCAGCTAATGACTTTGCTGTATGTGGCAATGCATAAGGATTATTTTTATCTTTCTCATTCAAATACTGTTCCCAGAACCACATCATCCCGCGGCGTGTGAGTCCATATCCTTCAGCATTATTTATATATGAAGGTGCCTCGAAATCTAATCCGTTTGCTGGATATATGAGTAATTGATAAGCAAGTTTGATTTTTCCTTCATCACGCGCGCGAAGTGCCACACCTGAAGCCAAGTTACCGCCAGCGCTATCTCCGCCAACACCAATCTTGTTTACATTGATGTTGAGGTATGCCCCATTTGCTGCAACCCATTCCAGAGTTTCATAACAATCATCGTGTGGGATTGGAAATTTATGTTCAGGTGATTTTTGGTAATTGACAGATACAACTACTGAATTTGTTTTCTTAGCGAGTGAAACAAGTTGTGCGTCATATCGATCAATATGACCAAACACCCAGCCACCACCGTGGTAATAAATAAAGGCATTGAATGGCCCCGGACCCTCTGGTGTGTAGATTCGAATCGGTAGATCAGCTGTTGCCGATGAAATGAAGCGGTGATCAATGCGCACGCCGCTCTCTATTGGCCCCGCCATATCTACTTCTTCATGTCCGCCATATCGAGCTTTCGCGCCAAGATCCCACGCTTCAGGAAGGTTCAGGGCTTTCATGCGATCTAAGAATGCTTTTGCTTGCGGATTCAGTGTCATGGATACACCTTACTTTCGAGTGAGTAATTCATCTAGAGCATCCCATACCGAATCTGGGACAACATCATTGAATGCTGCAACATTTGTATCTACTTCGGCAGAACTTCTACTTCCTACTAACAACGCTTTGACTGCAGGGTGGCGCAATGGATATTGAAGTGCTGCCCGTGAAAGAGAGACGCCCTGTTCTTTGAGGAAATCAGAAATCATCTTCGCTCTCGCAAGTATTTCATCGCTAGCAGGTGCGTAGTCATATGTTGCACCTTTGATTGGATTAGCAAGAATTCCAGAGTTATAAACCCCAGCGGCTAATACTGAAACACCCTTTGCGAGTGCGGCCGGCAATAAATCATTAGCTCCACTTTGATCCAGCAATGTGTAGCGACCGGCAAGTAGCACGATGTCGATATCTGTTTCTTTTACAAAACGGGTTGGGATTGCACTTTGATTCATTCCAATACCAATTGCTTTCACAATTCCTTGATCGCGCATCTTGGCGAGCGCTGGGTAAGCCTCTTTTATTGCTACATCGGCATGATTATCTGGATCGTGTACAAAAACTATATCTACACTCTCTTTACCGAGTCGCTCCAAACTTTCTTTGAGTGAGCGCTCAACGCCTTTTGCTGAATAGTCAAAGAGACGTTCAACGCTTTGATCCGCATCGGCAAAATCTGGATCTGCACCATTGGTTGTAGGTACAAGTAAGCGACCAATTTTTGTTGAGAGGACGTATGAATCACGAGGATAAGAATTTAGAAGTGCACCTAACCTGCGTTCTGATGAGCCTTTTCCATAATGGGGTGCGGTATCGAAATAATTTATTCCATAATCGAAAGCGCTCTTGACTACATTGAATGCATCTTGATCAGACATTGGCGTAAAGAGGCCACCAAATGTTGCAGCACCAATTCCCATTGTTGAAATTTTTACACCTGGTGCAATTTCGACTTGCGAATTATGTGCCACTTGAAATCCCCAATTCACACGTACCTAGTCACTGATGAAAATATCTCCGAAGGCTACTAGCCAAATACTATTTCGTATAGTATTTTGACGACCCTAGCGAGGAGGCCTCATGGGCGCAAAAATTACGGCATTGAATGTCTTTGACGTTCGTTTCCCTACATCCACAATGTTGGATGGCTCCGATGCTATGAATGCAGACCCAGATTATTCGGCTGGCTACCTGCGCATAGATACCGACCAAGCTGGACTTTCTGGCCACTCACTTGTCTTCACAATCGGGCGCGGTAACGATGTTCAAATCGCCGCTATCAAAATGTTGGTTGAAAGATTTGCCGGCATGGATATAGATGAAGCCTTCAAAAATATTGGAAAAATAACTCGCGAATTATCAAGTGATAGTCAGATCCGCTGGCTCGGTCCAGATACGGGCGTATTCCATATGGGAATTGGTGCTGTTCTCAATGCTCTCTGGGATCTTTTCGCTAAAGCGCGCAAAGTTCCATTGTGGAAACTGCTTGCAGATATGAGCCCTGAAGAAATTGTTGCTGCCATTGATTTTAGATATATCAGTGATGCCATTACACCGGCAGAAGCTCTAGCAATTCTGAAAAAGAGTGAGAGCGCAAAAGTTGAGAATGAAAAGATTTTGCGTGCAAAAGGATTGCCCGCATATACAACTACTCCTGGCTGGCTTGGATATAGCGATGAGAAAATGCTTGACCTTACAAAGCAAGCAATGGCTGATGGTTTTACTCTCATCAAATATAAGTGCGGAAAATCTAAAGAAGATGACCGCCGCCGTCTTACTAAGGTACGTGAATTAGTGGGACCAGATTTTTCTATTGCAATCGATGCTAATCAGGTGTGGGATGTAGATACTGCAATTGATTGGGTTAATTCCCTCGCAGAGTTCAAACTGCGCTGGATTGAAGAACCAACGCATCCAGAAGATGTGCTTGGACATGCTCGTATTGCCCGTGAAGTTGCCCCTACCCCTGTTGCCACTGGCGAAATGGCAAGTAATCGAATGATTTTCAAGCAACTCCTTCAATCAAATGCCATCTCTGTCATGCAAATTGATGCAACACGCGTTGCTGGCGTGAACGAGAACCTTGCAAATATATTGATGGCAGCAAAGTTTGGTATTCCAGTATGTCCTCACGCTGGCGGGGTCGGGCTTTGCGAAATGGTTCAACATATGGCCATGTTTGATGCAGTTGCAGTGACTGGCCATCATTCAAAGCGCATTGTTGAATATGTTGATCATTTGCATAATCACTTTGTTGTCCCTACAAATGTTGTCAATGGTTATTACATAGCACCGACAGAGCCAGGTGCTGGCGCAGAAATGTTCCAAGCAAGTATTGATGAATTCCTATTCCCTACTGGTACCTATTGGAAGGGTGCGCTGAAGAAATGAGCGAAGACTTTAAGGGGCTTAATGCAGTAGTTACAGGTGCTGGATCTGGAATTGGATTAGCGGTTGCAACAATGCTCAAAGCCCAAGGTGCGCATGTATTTGGTTTAGACCTTAATGAAGGCGCTATGGCATCTGTTGCAACATTTGTGAAATGCGATGTTGGAAATGATGATGCTGTTGCTACTGCATTCAAAGAAATTGCACAAAAAGTGCAAGTAATTGACATTGTTATCAATAACGCGGGAATTGGTGCTATTGGTAGCGTTGCAGATTCAACAAGTGAAGAATGGCTAAGAGTTCTCAACATCAACGTAGTAGGCATTAGCAGAATATCTTCTGCTGCCCTTCCATTTTTACGTAAGAGTAAATCTGCTGCGATTGTAAATACATGTTCTGTCGCTGCAACTGCCGGTCTTCCCCTTCGCGCTATTTATAGTGCAAGTAAAGGTGCTGTCCAATCACTCACACTTGCTATGGCTGCTGACTTTGTAAAAGAGGGAATTAGAGTCAACTGCGTCAATCCTGGAACAGCAGATACTCCATGGGTTGGTCGCTTACTTTCGCAAGCAAGTGATCCTGTTGCCCAACGCACAGCACTTGAAGCTCGCCAGCCAATGGGCCGACTCGTCTCTGCCGACGAAGTTGCACGCGCAATTCTCTACTTAGCAAATCCCCTACAAGCATCGACAACTGGTACATCACTTGCCGTCGATGGTGGAATGCAAGGTCTGCGTTTACCTAAGTAATTTCCCTAACTAAGTTGAGAGAAGCTCATGCCACGCAAAGTTCAACCTTTTGTACAAGGTCCACGGCGCTCTGTTCTCTCTGATGAAACCTATGACATGGTCAAAGCCATGATTCTTACTCATGAAATTGCACCGGGGGCGAAAGTAAATATCGATGCACTCTCATTGAAACTAGGTGTTTCTCAAACTCCTATTCGCGAAGCGCTAGCACGTTTAGAATCTGATGGCCTGATTGCAAAAGAAGCACTCAAAGGTTATTCGACAACTAATTTATTGACAGTCAAACAATTCAACGATCTTTTCCAATTCCGCTTACTCATTGAGCCCTGGGCGGCCGAACAATCGGCACATAATATTGATGCAGTCGGTATTGCAGCGCTCAAAGCAGAGATGCAGAGTGCGAAGACTGCCCTCAAACTCAGTGAGAGCGAGCAAGTTCAGGCATTTATCGAACATGACGCCCGTTTTCACTCACTTATTACACGAATCTCTGGCAATGAATCTGTCACTGAATCCTTTGAGCGTACCCATTGTCACTTGCACTTATTTCGTCTTTTCTTAGCAGCTCAGAGTCACCTTATTGAAGATAAGCCGAAAGATAAATTTGTGGAAGATCTTTTTTATCGTTATTACCAAACAGGTTCTGGGCAACTTACTATCAAAGAACATGAAGCAATTAGTAGTGCAATATGCGCTGGAGATGACAAGGCAGCAAAATCTGCAATGCAAAAACATATTCAATCTTCACTTGACCGATTCTCTCCAGCAGCAAAGGTGCTCAACAAATGACAATAATTACTGATATCGAAATCCGTGCATGCCGCGGTGGCGATGAACTCAACACACTCGATGCGGTAAGTGCAGTGCAGTTACCGGGTGGCTCTCGCCCTGATTTCACTGTCATTACTCTGACAACATCTGATGGCGTCAAAGGAACTTCATTTGGCTTCGGAGCACTCGATGCTAAAGCAGCTGCCGCCACAATGTCACAGGTAAAGCCGTTCTTTATTGGTCGTAGCCCACACGATTCTGCAAAGAATATGAAAGATTTTGAACTCTTTGATCGCCGATGGAATCACGTTCCAATTTATTCTTATGCTCCATTTGATAATGCATGTTGGGACATTGTAGGAAAGATGGCTCACCAACCTGTTTATAAATTACTCGGCGCCGCTCGTGAAAAAGTTCCTCTATACGTCTCATCAATGTTTCTGCCTGGTCCTGAAGATTATGCAAAGCAAGCTCTTGAAGTTAAAGCAAAGGGTTATCGCGGCTACAAACTTCACCCACCAGGAGGCTTAGATTTAGATATTGCTTGCTATCGCGCAGTGCGCGAAGCAGTTGGTGATGATTTCACTTTGATGGCCGATCCCGTGATTATGGCTTCGTATGAAGATGCATTGAAGGCCGGACGTGAACTTGAGCGCCTTGGTTATAAGTGGCTTGAAGAGCCACTCCTCGATGTCAATCTCAATGGACTTAAAAAACTGCGCGAGAAATTAGATATTCCAATCTGTGGCACGGAAGTAATCGCTGGTAATCATTACAGCGTCGCTCACTGCATCACGGAAGGAATCGTAGACATTGTTCGCACTGATGTTTCATGGCGTGCAGGTATCACTGCAGTAATGAAGACAGCGCATTTGGCAGAGGCCCATGGTGTTCAGTGTGAATTGCATACAACGATTTATCACGCCCTGGAGCAGGTCCAACTTCATCCATCACTGGCTATGGTCAACTGTGAATTTTTCGAAACTCTCTATCCATTTGATGACTTTGAATTTGGCACTAAGAGCAAACTCAATATTGTTGATGGTTATGTAATGGCACCAGTGGGTGAAGGTCTCTGCATTGAATATGACTGGGACTTCATCGACAAGCACACTGTCGCAATACTCTAAGTTTTAGCGAGCAGGTCCTGCAACACAATTGATGAGCGGGCTACCTTTTGCAAATCTTTTGAGTTGAGATTCAACCAGGGCTCGTCCTCGTGGTTCAAATGCTGTTGTATCTCCACCAACATGTGGAGAGATAACTACATTGAGCGCACTCCACAGCGCATGACCTTCAGGAAGCGGTTCGGGATCTGTCACATCTAAGCCCGCCGTGATTCGGCCAGTATGTAATTCCTTCACTAGTGCATCTGTATCAACTACTGCACCGCGAGCAACATTGATTAGCGTTGCGCCATCTTTCATTGCCGATAAGCGCTTTGCGTTCATGAGATGCCGAGTTTCATTCGTTAGGGGCACTATCAAAATGATGACATCAAGAGTTGGCAAATAAGAATCAAACTCGATCATCTTCTTTGAACCATTTGCACCAGATCGCGTAAACGGAATTACCTCAACACTGAAATTTGAGAGTTGTGTGGCAATAAGTGCGCCAATGTTTCCATAACCAACTATTCCTACACGTGAATCTGCAAGTGCTGTATTGCGGGTATGAACCCACTTACCTTTTTCCTTATTAGCAGCAAAGTATGCAAATCCTCGACGCGCGGCAATTGTTAGCCCCACTGCAAGTTCGGCAGTTGATGCGTCGTGGACTCCGGCAGCGTTACATAAGGTGACACCTTCGGGAAGAACCTGTAATACATCGTCAAATCCAGCATTAGGAGATTGCACTACTTTCAAATTCTTCATGAAAGGAATCTGTTCAATGGCTGCTTTGCCACCCATGTAAAGAGGTACGTAGAAACTAACTTTTTCTAGTTGATCAGGTGTCGGGTGGATTCCGTTTGTAGGTAAATGTTCCAAGCCAGCAGGAATCGCTAAATCACTCCACTGGGTCCAAATCATTTCTTCACCATCTCTATATCGTAATGCACGCTTGAATAATTAGAATGAAAAGAGAGCGGCCATTTTCGCTCCAGCTTTTTTTAAGTAGATATCGGGGCGAGAAATTGCTTCTTCACTGCTTGTAAATTCACTCAGAGTTACACCCTTTGAACCATCAGGAAATTCAATATTTCTTGCACCAACACAATAGGCAATATCAACTGAATCCATTTGTGCTAACTGACGAATATAACCAACACCTTTTCCAACAAAACTTTGATCATCTAATCGACCTTCACCCGTGATAATTAAATCTGCACCTGCGATTGCATCGCGCAATGAAACAATTCTGGCAATGGCCCCGGCCCCACTCTCAAATGTTGCACCCCACATTGTTCGCAGACCAAATGATGTTCCTCCTGCTGCGCCACTTCCCGCACTATCGGCTCGGCCAACAATTGAGAGTAGATGTGATAAACCCTTTTCGAGTTCAGCAATTTGTTGTGGTGTTGCACCCTTTTGTGGCGCATATGTTGCAGCCGCGCCATGTGCACCAAGTAATGGGGACTGGACATCAACGAATGCAATTACACCTTGTACTGGAGGTTTTATTACATTCGATGAATCGATAGATGCAATTTGCGAAAGTTCTCCCCCACCTTTACCTATTTCTTTTCCACCTTCGTCTAAGAATCGATACCCCAGCGCCATAAGCGCGCCAACTCCACCGTCGGTACTTGCAGAACCACCGAGTGCTACAAAGATTTTAGTAACACGAGAATCTTGCGCTGCATGAGCGAGAACAATTCCTAATTCATATGTATGTGCATTCATCGGATCTAAATTTGAGAGCAAAGTTATGCCACTGACCTGTGCGAGCTCCACAACTGCAACACCTTCAGGCAGAAAAAGCCAATATCCCTTACCCGCTGGAACGCGAATTGAATCAGGGCGCGATTTTTCTATTGCATCCAAACTTCCTTCGCCACCGTCGGCAAATGGGATTTCAAGAACTTCATCTAACGGGCGAATTGATAACCATCCTTGTGCAATTGCATGTGCGGCAGCGCTACTCGATATCGAACCTTTGAATGAGTCAGGTGCGATAACGATGCGGGCCATGTGCTTATCCTCTCATGCACCTAATGTAGTTGAAACTTCAACTACTTCTACGCTATGCTTTCACAATGACGAGAATGCCTGCTCTCTACATTGGCCATGGCGCTCCCATGCTCTTAGATGATGCGCTTTGGACACATGAGCTCGCACAGATTTCATCACGTATCGAGCGACCTAAAGCAATTCTTATTGTGAGCGCACACTGGGAATCAGAACCAATTACTTTGAGTTCCCCACTTGCCAATACGCCGTTGGTTTATGACTTCAGCGGCTTTGATCGCAAGTTTTACGAAATGCAATACAACACTCCTGATGCAAGTGCCCTTGCTGCAAAAATTGCAGCGCTCATGCCTGTAACTGAACCAATACATCTGAGCAATCGCGGATTAGATCATGGCGCTTGGGTGCCACTTCGCGTTATGTATCCAGGTGCTGATATTCCAGTTCTACAAATGTCGATGCCTACGTCTGATCCCGGAAAACTTATTGCTCTAGGAAAACGCCTACAACCACTTCGCGACGAAGGTGTTCTCATTATTGGCTCAGGCTTTATGACACACGGTCTTCGCTACCTTCGCGATTGGTCAACTGATGCCGTTGCTCCAACGTGGTCTAGTGAATTTGATACGTGGGCTGCAGAAGCACTTTCTCGTGGTGATGTCGACGCACTTGCTAATTACAAAGAACTAGCACCAGGTATGCCGTATGCCCACCCAACTGTTGAGCACTTCACTCCCCTATTTATTACTTTAGGTGCTGCGAAGAATCCGGATCAAGTACCAGAGACTTTAATTGAAGGTTACTTTATGGGGCTCAGTAAGCGTTCAATTCTTGTTGCATAATTTTTGAGAAAGAAAAAACCCGCTAATCACTGGGATCAGCGGGTTTTTCTAATTACTTCTTAGCTGCAACCAGATGTGTTTCCACAACCTTCGCATACATAACATGCACCTGACATACGCATCTTTACTCCGCATGTCATACAGAGTGGGGCATCTGATGTGATTCCTGAAATTGCTTCCATGAGTTCAGTAGATGATCCGTACTCTTGCTTTGGTGCTGTTTCAATCTTTACCTCAACTGGCTTGCTAACTGCCGCAGGTGCTGCTGATTGCGCAATTGTTTGCGTTGCTGCAGTGATATCAGGTGTATATTCACCAGTTTCGAGTGCACGTGTGCGCTCTGCTGATGTGTACAAGCCCATTGCACTGCGTGTATCAAATGGCAAGTAATCGAGTGCTAGGCGACGGAAGATGTAATCCATCATCGACTGTGCCATACGAATATCTGCATCATCTGTCATACCTGCTGGCTCAAAGCGCAAGTTTGTAAACTTCTCAACAAATGTTTCTAGTGGAACACCGTATTGAAGACCAATAGATACTGCGATTGAGAATGCATCCATTACACCGGCAAGAGTTGATCCTTGCTTGCCGAGCTTGAGGAATACCTCACCGAGTGCGCCATCGGCATATGCCCCCGATGTCATGTAACCCTCAGCACCGCCAACAGCAAATGATGTTGTTGTTGATGGGCGTGACTTTGGAAGACGCTTGCGAACTGCAGCAGCTGGATGAGTTGCCTCAACTTCTACATCTTTCGCCTTTGCTTTTCCGTCAGAGAGTGGCTGTCCAACTTTGCAATTATCGCGATAGACAGCAAGTGCCTTGACGCCCATCTTCCATGCTTGGAAGTAAACATCTTCAACCTCTTCAACTGTTGCATCTTCTGGAAGGTTCACAGTCTTTGAGATTGCACCAGAGAGGAATGGTTGGCATGCAGCCATCATTCGAACGTGGCCCATTGGTGCGATAGAGCGTGCACCGAGTGCGCAATCGAAAACTTCGTAGTGCTCTTGCTTGAGTCCTGGTGCATCAATGACATGGCCATTAGCTGCAATGAATTCAACAATTGCTTCGATTGTCTCTTCTGTATAACCAAGTTTGCGAAGTGCTGCAGGAACTGTCTGGTTCACGATCTGCATTGAACCGCCGCCAACAAGCTTCTTGAACTTGACCAATGAGAAGTCAGGTTCGATACCTGTTGTATCGCAATCCATCATCAAACCAATTGTTCCAGTTGGAGCAAGAACAGAAATTTGCGCGTTGCGCCATCCATTCTTATCTCCTGTTGAAAGACATGAATCCCAAGCCTTATTAGCTTCTGCCCAGACATCGCGATCAAGTGTTGTCTCAGACTTTGCAGATGATGACGCAGCTGCATGCTTGCGCATAACGCGTGCATGTGGCTTAGCATTTTGTGCAAAGCCGGCATATGGTCCAACGATTCCAGCAAGTTCTGCTGAGCGCTTGTAAGTAACACCTGTCATCAATGATGTGATTGCACCAGCTAGTGCACGACCACCCTCTGAATCGTATGCAAGACCTGAAGCCATAAGAAGTGCTCCGAGGTTTGCATAACCGATACCAAGTTGGCGATAAGCCTTTGTGGTATCTCCAATTGCCTCAGTTGGGAAATCTGCGAAACAGATTGAGATATCCATTGAAGTGATGATGAGTTCGCAAGCCTTAGCGAATGTCTTTGCATCAAATGAACCATCTGACTTGAGGAACTTCATCAAGTTCAGTGATGCCAAGTTACATGATGAGTTATCAAGTGACATGTACTCAGAGCAAGGGTTGGACGCATTGATGCGACCTGTCTCTGGGTTTGTGTGCCAATCATTGATTGTGTCGTCATATTGAATTCCAGGATCGGCGCATGCCCATGCAGCTTGTGCCATCTTGGTAAAGAGTGTGCGTGCATCAACTTGTTCAATAACTTCACCTGTTGAGCGAGCAGTAAGACCGAATGATTCGCCCTTTTCTACAGCGCGCATAAATTCATCTGATACGCGAACTGAGTTATTAGCGTTCTGATATTGCACAGAAATAATGTCTTTCCCGCCAAGATCCATATCGAATCCTGCATCACGAAGAGCGCGAATCTTGTTCTCTTCATTGACCTTTGTCTCGATAAATTCTTCAATATCTGGGTGAGCAACATCGAGAACAACCATCTTTGCTGCGCGGCGTGTAGCCCCACCAGATTTGATTGTTCCAGCAGATGCATCAGCACCGCGCATAAAGGAGACTGGACCAGATGCAGTTCCACCTGATTTTAGAAGTTCCTTTGATGAACGAATACGTGAAAGGTTGAGTCCTGCACCGGATCCGCCTTTGAAGATCATTCCTTCTTCGCGATACCAGTTGAGAATGCTATCCATAGTGTCATCAACAGAGAGAATGAAGCACGCACTTACTTGCTGTGGTGCATTTGTTCCAACGTTGAACCACACTGGTGAGTTGAATGCAAATATTTGATGGAGCAACATGTAGGTAAGTTCGTGTTCGAAAATTTCGGCATCGTTATCTGTTGCAAAATATCCGTGCTCTTTGCCGGCCTTTGTATATGTAAGTACAACGCGATCAATTACCTGCTTGAGTGACCATTCGCGATTTTCGTGACCTACTGCGCCACGGAAATACTTTGTAGTCACAATCATCGATGCATTCACTGACCAGAAATCAGCAAACTCCACTCCGCGCTGTTCAAAAACAGTCTCACCAGTTTTCCAGTTGCTCTGTACAACGTCGCGACGCTCCCATGTAACCTGGTCATATGGGTGTACGCCTTCTGTTGTATAGATGCGACTAATAGTTAAGCCTTTGCCCTTTACAGTGTTATGAGCTTTGACTTTCACTGGTCGGTTGATGACCGTCTCTGACATATGTGTTTCCCCGATTTCTTTAGTTGTTGCTCTTAATTTTTTGCATGTTTGTATTACTTACTGCATTTCGTACTGGGGAATTGCTTTGACTTGCTGAGGAATTGCTCGAAGGCAGGGCTCGCAGTAATGCGATCTCGCCTTCGAAATCTTCAAGGGAGGCAAAGTTACGGTATACAGAGGCATAACGTAAGTAAGCGACCTCATCGAGTTCGCGGAGTGGCGCAAGAATTGCCATTCCAACTTCTTGGGCTTCAATTTCTGCTTGACCCGTGGCTCGAAGAGTCTCTTCGACTCGTTGTGCCAAAAGAACAAGATCATCTTCATCAACTGGGCGTCCTTGGCATGCTTTGCGCACGCCGACCAAGACCTTCTCGCGGCTAAATGGCTCTGTCGCCCCACTTCGTTTAATGATGTTGAGCAGAGCTACTTCTTGAGTTGAAAAACGTTGGCCACATTCAGGGCATTCGCGGCGACGGCGGATCTGAGTGCCATCTTCGACGGGGCGAGAGTCAACGACTCGTGAATCATCGTGTCTGCAGAACGGGCAAATCATCTCGGCGTGTCTCCCTTCGAAATGCTAGATATTCCAAAATTTAGATGTATTGGGCTTTCGTGTAAAAACCCCTCAGTAGCGCTTTTTTCACTACTTATGGAACTTTATCACGCTTTGACCCCTACATATAGTGGAAACCATAAAGCAAGTCTTGAGGGTTTTTTGGGAGGCGCCGTGGAAATCTTTATTCGCGTGTCGCCCGGTTCTTGCCTATTTGAACCTATTTGAGAAGAGTGATTGTCTTGGCTGACTTATCTGTATCGGGCTTGATGGTGATGACATCGCCAGCTTTAAGGCCTGCCAAAGAGCCTTTTGAACTCTCCCGAACTTTGGTAGCAGCACTTATTGGGTAGGTAACTTTCTCGCCGCTTAGGGTTTCAACCACGATTTCTGTGGCACTGATAGAGACCAGCGTGCCAGCCACATCATTGGGCAAAGCCACGGTGATTACTGGTGCAGCAGGTGCGGGCGCCCCACTCACAAATGGTGATCCCCCACCCGTTGCGAATCCCGCGCCTGCTCCAGCTCCACCATTTCGACGTCCTGAACCATTTCCTCCAAAACCGCCAGCACCACCAAATCCGCCACCAGCTCCGCTAAAGCCTGCAAGTGAGAGTCCCGTACCAACAGATGGTGTTGCTTTGGCTTTGCCAAATACTGCACCACCAGTAAATATCAACGCAAAGATTGCACATACAGCTAATACTTTTGTGCTCTTAGGAAGTGGTCGCGATTTTGCCTGCTGTATCAATTCCACAATGGCGTTATCTACTTCTTGATATCGCTTTTCGTTTTCAAATTCTTTTCCGCCTTCGGTTGAATTCGAATTTGTTTCATTGGCCATATCGTGATTCTCCATATCGCTATTCATATCTCAAGGCTTCAATTGGTCGAAGTGATGCAGCTCTATTTGCTGGCCATCCTCCAAATATAAGTCCCACCATGGCGCTCACTAAAAATGCCATTAGCACACTTGTGAGAGAAACAACTGGCTTCACACCTAGAACGCTAAAGTGCGAAATACCAATTCCTAGTAAAACACCAGAAATTCCACCCAACACCGAAAGTAGCGTTGCCTCAATTAGGAACTGAGAAAGTATGGCTGATTTTGGCGCACCGATTGCTTTGAGGATTCCAATTTCGCGTGTTCGCTCAGTAACTGATACCAACATAATATTTGTAATTCCAATACCTCCAACAAGCAAACTAATTGCAGCAATAGCTGCAAGTAGAACTGTCAGAGTTTTACTGGAAGTCGATGAAGACTGCAATATTGAGGCTTGATTGAGAACACGATAATCGGCACTCGTCGCACTCTTAATCTTGTGCTGGGCATCCATAATCGTTGTCACTTGATCCATCGCAAGTGTTGTAGAAGCCGCGTCTACTGATTCAACTTGAATCTGGCTTAGTCCGCCATATCCAGCCATTGATCTTTGAACAAATGTCAGTGGCATCAAAACAACGCTATCGGCATCTTGAAATCCAACGGTTCCCTTGGACTTCATAACCCCAACAACCGTTACTTTTTGGCCATTACATCTAATGACTTGGCCGATGGGACTATCTGTAGCAAATAGATCAGTAGCAGTTGTCGTTCCAATAATTGCTACTGCGCGTTTATTTGTAACATCCTCATTAGTCCAATATGAGCCTTTATCTATCGGGCTATTGGCAGCTTCAAAATATGAAGGCCACGTGCCTTTCATGCTTTGTGGAGTGGAGGAAAATGTTCCATATGTACATGAACCTTGAGCATTTAAAATTGGTGCAGCAGCTTTAATTTGAGGCGCTCTCGTTTTATCATTGAGCGCCTTTACATCATTGATTGTCAATGGTTTTGTATTTGAATTTGCACTTCGAGAGAATCCTCCGCCACCACCATTGCGCATCACGGTAATAGAGTTAGTACCTAATTTTTCGATTCCATCTTTGACAGATTTTGCCGAACCATTACCAACTGCAGTCAAAATAATTACTGAAGAAACTCCAATCAGCACACCCAGAATTGTCAGGCTTGAGCGCAACCGATTTGCTGAAATTCCTCTCCAGGCGAATCGCCAGATTTCTATGAGACCTAAGCTGCCCATGTCACATCTTCCACAACAGCGCCATCACGAAGTCGAATCATGCGTCGTGCAGAGCGAGCAACTTCTTCTTCGTGTGTAATAACTATGACAGTTGAACCTTTGCGATTGATTTCATGGAGCAGTGCCAAAATTTCCGCGGTAGACGCTGTATCTAGAGCACCTGTTGGTTCATCGGCAAGAAGCATCGCTGGATTTGTAACTAGCGCCCGAGCTATTGCCACACGCTGTTGTTGTCCACCCGATAATTCATGAGGTTGATGTTCGGCGCGATCTGCTAAACCCACAGATTCCAATGCTGCAAGAGCTCTCGCCCTTCTATCGCTTCGTGAAACACCTTGATATGCAAGGGGTAACTCAACATTTCGAGTAGCAGAAGTTTTTGGTATGAGATTGAAGGATTGGAATACAAATCCGATTAATTGCGAGCGCACAACTGAAAGCTGCTCTTCATCTAATTCGGCAGCATTGAGATTTCGAATCCAGTAATTACCATCAGTAGGAGCATCAAGACATCCCAGAATATTCATCAGCGTTGATTTACCTGAACCTGATGCACCCATGATTGCAACAAACTCACCTTGCTCAATTTTTAGTGAGATGCCACGCAGAGCATGAACCGCTGTATCACCAGCTCCATACACTTTTGTTACACCTTCTACTTTGACAACAGGAACGCTCATCTACGTTTCCTATCCGCCATTTCTTCCGCCACCGCCACCGCCACCAAAATTTCCCACGACAACAGGGGCGCCGCCCGGGATTCCTCCTGCAGGAAAACCAGTACTCGCAGAGGAGGAGACAACTGTGCGAAGAACTACTTCGTCACCCGCCTTCAATCCACTTTGAATTTC
>CANFXM010000037.1 GCA_947451045.1 Actinomycetota bacterium
AGAAAAACAGGTAGGATTCACAGGCTCAACAAAACTAAATAGGCGCGCGTAGCTCAACGGATAGAGCATCTGACTACGGATCAGAAGGTTAGGGGTTCGAATCCCTTCGCGCGCACGAGATAAGCCTTTCGGTGCCTTTCACACTGGAGGGCTTTTCTTTTTAATGAATTAGAAGCCGACGTGAACGAATATCACGTTCTATCGCTAAACCAGGTACGCCAAATTCCAATGCTAGTAATGTAAACGGGGATTCCTAATAGAAGAGCAGTTTCAATAATATTTGGGTTACTGCCATTTTTATCTGAGTATTGCCAGGAAAGAACCGTGAGATCTATGAGATAGAGAACCGTTAAGGGAAGAGTGATTTTTCTAAATTTTACGACTCGTACTAAATGTGGAAGCTTGAAATTAGTTAATTGCGAAATGCAAAGAATTACCGAGAAAAAAAGCACTTGTTTTTCGGAAGCGTCTAAAATTAAAAATGTGGGTACCGCTAGGTTCCACACAGCAGGAAACCCATTGAACCAGTGGTCCTCGGTTTCTAAGTCTGTACGTGCAAACCAGAGCGCTGATGATAAAAATATGGCTCCGGCAACTAAAACTTCGTAATGTTTTGGTAATAGACCCAAGCGAACAAGTAATGCAATCGGTACAACAACACAAGTCAAGTAATCAACAACCAAATCTAAAATATGGCCATCAATTCTTGCTGCATGAATTCTGACATCTAGTCTTCGCGCTATCGGACCGTCTAACCCATCGAGAATCTGGCAAGCAATAAGCCATAGAAGAGCCGCTCTCAAATGCCCGTCAATAACTGCTTGTAGAGCTATTAGTCCCGCCACCGCTCCCGTTGCGGTCATAACATGGATTACGTAGCCAGCACGGCGTGACGTCGCGGGCGACAAGTTCGTAGTCATATCGCCAAACTTTAGTGCAAAAGTGTCGAAACCCTTATTCTGTTGCACTATGAAGCGTTCATTAAATTTGGGATTCTTGCGCGAAAAACGGGTACAACAGCTTTGGATGTTGCTCGTTATCGCCTGGGTGTGTATTCGTGCGATTGTTATACGAGATGTTTTTGGTTCCTACGGGGTGAATCCATGGGTCTATTTTGCGGTCGATCTAATTTCAGGAATTCCGTATGCAATTTATTCTGGAAGATTTGTTATCAATTTTCTGGATAAAGATTGGGATAAATCAAAGTGGAATGCGGCGATGACAGCCATTTATTTCTACATTCCAGATGTGTATGTGTTAGCCGCATCAAAATATGTTCCCACGACACTAGTCATTGGATTTCTCATTTCAGTTCTCATTTTTTCAATATTTGCAGTAGTTGGGATACGCAATAATATTAAGGAGAAGAAAAGCAAGAATTAACGGATTGTGAAGCCACCATCGACAACTAGGTCTGCACCATTGACCATGTCCGCGCCATCGGAGGCAAGAAAAATAACAGCGGCAGCAACTTCTTCTGGTTCAGCAAAGCGACCAACTGGAATCTGTGCTTTATGTGCATCGCCTTTTTCGCCTGCCCAGGCTTTCTTGCCTAATTCGGTGAGCACAACCGTAGGTGAAACAGAATTTACATTTATACCGCGGCCACCCCATTCGGAGGCAAGAACTTTTGTGACACCGAGAACTCCAAATTTTGACGCGCAATAAGCGACATGATCTGTGAGTGCAACACTTGCAGCTTGTGATGCCAAGTTGATGATCTTTCCTTTTCCAACTTTTAACATCTCTCGCCCAACACTTTGGGAAACAAAGAATGTTCCACTGAGGTTGACCGCAATTGTTTTATTCCAGTCTGACTCTTTTGCAACTTCAGCGGGATCCAGGACTGCTATTCCTGCACTATTTACCAAAATATCAATGCGCCCATGTATTGAGATAATTTCTTTTACTGCCTTATCAATTGATTCAATATTAGTAACATCACACACATGCGCTGTTGAACCATTTTTGATGCCAGATGCCACTTGTTGAGCAGATTCAATATTCATATCAACAACAGCGACTGTTACTCCTTTTTTCGCAAAACTTTCGCAGATTGCTTTACCTATTCCGGATGCACCACCTGTAACCAGAGCGATTCTTTTATCGAGTGGGAAATTCATATCGATGGCCATTGGTATCTCCAGCTTCTAAATAATGATATTTGAACGGGCAACTCTGGTAACTTTACTGGCAATCTGGAATACTTCAACCTAGGTTCTTTATCCTGGACGAATAGATTGGTTACACATTGCCATATGTATTGAATGATCCTGAAGATTTCGTTGATGAGGCTACCGAGGGTTTTGTAGCAGCACATGCTCATTTAGTGAGACGAGTGCAGGGTGGTGTTGTTCGAAATCAAGAGAAGATAAATGGACATGTTGCAGTTGTCATCGGGGGTGGCTCAGGGCATTACCCAGCATTTGCAGGAATTGTGGGTCCAGGATTAGCGCACGGCGCAGTGATGGGAAATGTATTTTCATCACCATCTACACAACGCGTACATAGTGTCTGTAAAGCGGCCGAATCTGGTGGCGGCGTTCTTCTAAGTTATGGTAATTACGCAGGCGATGTGATGAATTTTAATTTGGCGCAGTCACAACTCAATGCCGAAGGAATTCCTTGCAAAACTGTTCTCGTAACCGATGACATCATGAGTGCAAGCAAGGAAGAGTTTCATAAGCGCCGTGGTATTGCTGGAGACTTATTTGTTTTTAAGGTTGCAGCTGCGGCAGCAGAAGCGGGATATCCACTCGATGATGTTTATCGAGTAGCCGTTGAAGCGAATGAGCGAACTCGAACAATCGGTGTTGCTTTTTCTGGTTGTACCTTGCCTGGGAAAACTGAGCCATTATTTACAGTCCCTAAAGGGCGTATGGCTCTGGGATTAGGTATCCATGGAGAACCTGGTCTTAGTGAGAGTGATATCCCAACATCGAAGGAATTGGCACTAGATCTTGTGACGCGACTACTTGAAGAGACTCCCGATTCATGTCGCAATGATTCAAATATTCGACTTTCGGTATTAGTCAATGGTCTAGGTGGCGTGAAATACGAAGAGCTATACGTTCTTTATAACAATATTTTTGCAATCCTCAAAGAAAAAAATATTGCAATTGTTGAACCTGAAGTAGGGGAACTCGTTACTAGCTTTGAAATGGCTGGAGCATCACTTACTTTCACTTGGCTCAACGATGAGCTAGAAGAGTTTTGGAAAAAACCTACATATACACCTGGTTACAAAAAAGGTGCCATGTCAGTGCACAGTGGAATTTCACAATCTGTTTCATCACACGATGAGAAAAAAGAGATTTCTAAGGGTAGCGCTGAATCTCGTGATTGCGCCCTCAATATTGTAAAAATATTACAAATCATAGAAACAAAAACCTCACAACATTCAGATGAGTATGGTCAGCTAGATTCTTATGCTGGCGATGGAGACCATGGAATTGGTATGGCACGCGGAGCTCATGCTGCAGCTACTGCTGGAAAACAATTTGGAGATGCAGGCGCTGGTGCTGGTTCTACTTTGGAAGCTGCAGCCGATTCTTGGTCGGATAAAGCGGGTGGAACTTCTGGAATTATTTGGGGAATCATTCTTCGCGAAATCGGAAAAGAATTTGGAGATACAAAGGCCCCAACAGTGGGCGTAGTAGCAAGCGCAATTCAAAAAGCTAGCGCAGAGATAACTAATTTTGGTAAAGCTCAAATTGGCGATAAAACACTTGTTGATGTACTTATTCCATTTTCTCAAAAATTATCGAGTGAAGCTGGAAGCTCGCTTGCTCAAGCATGGCGAAGTGCGAGCAATGTGGCAACACACGCTGCGGCGGAAACAGCGAACCTACTTCCTAAAATTGGTCGTGCCCGCCCACATGCAGAGAAAAGTCTGGGTCACCAAGATCCAGGTGCGGCTTCCCTTGCAATGATTATTGAAGCAATCGCTAATTTTTTGGAAGGTAAATAAAATGGCTAAGAAATTTCGAGTAGTAATTGGATGCGATGATGCTGGATTTCAGTATAAAGAGATTTTGAAGAAGCAATTGGAAAACGATCCTAATGTTGAATCAGTTGTAGATGTTGGGGTCGATGCAGCGAGTAAAACTGCTTATCCAGATATTGCAATTAGTGCAGCCCAAATGATTGCTGATAATAAAGCAGACAGGGCACTTTTGATATGTGGTACCGGATTAGGTGTGGCGATTTCGGCGAATAAAGTAAAAGGAATACGCGCGGCAACAGCCCACGATAGTTATTCAGTTGAACGACTTGTCCTTAGTAATAATGCGCAAGTTCTTACCTTTGGTCAGCGTGTTATTGGTATTGAATTAGCTTCACGATTGGCACGTGAGTGGTTGACATATCATTTTGATGAAAGTTCAGCCTCTGCGCAGAAAGTCGCCATCATTACTGAATTTGAAAATAAAGATTAGTAAATGGCAGATAGGTCAACCAATCTTTTAATTGGCGTAAATCTCAAAATGTATATGGGCAAGGCCCAAACACTTTCGTGGATTGATTCTGTAATTGCAGGTATCGGTGATGTTTCAGGTAAAAAGATAGATTATTTTCTACTTCCTTCGGCGCCGTTGATTTCCGATTCCATCAGTAAGACATCTGGGACTCAACTAAAAATTGGCGCTCAAAATATAAGTAGCGAAGATTCTGGTTCCTTGACTGGAGAAATAAGCCCTCAGCTTCTCAAAGAAATTGGCTGTGTGTACGCATTGATTGGACACCACGAGAGACGATCATTGTTTGGTGAAAGCGACGAAATAATTTCACAAAAAATTCAAGCGAGTCTGCAAAATCGATTAATCCCAATTCTTTGTATCGGTGAAATTAGTACTGATGTGAGTGTTGCGAAAGTGGAGCTAAAACATCAAATTAGAGCGGCTCTCGAAAATGTTCAGACTGGCGAATCTTTAGTGATTGCATACGAGCCAACCTGGGCAATCGGAGCAGAAAATCCTGCATCGGATAGCCACATTAATGCAATGTGTTTGGTCATTCGTGAAGAAATGGTGAAGCTAAAAATTGAGAATTTTCGCCTTCTCTACGGTGGTAGCGCGGGTAAAGGGCTCTTTGAAAAGATCGCGCCTACATGTGATGGATTGTTTCTAGGCCGTAGAGCCCACGACCCACTATCATTTTTAACAATAGTTCAAGAATGTAAATCAATTAGAGAAGCCACCAACTAGTAATGAAAGAGGATCAAGCATGAGCCCAACAATGAAGGCAGTTATATGTCACGGTCCTATGAATTATCAGTTAGAGGATGTAGAGATTCCAGTTCCGACTCAAGGTGAAGCACTTGTAAGAGTCGAAGCAGTAGGTATTTGTGCAAGTGATTTGAAGTGTTATCACGGGGCGTCAAAATTTTGGGGCGATGCAAATCGACCAGCATGGGCTGAGACTGAAGTAATTCCAGGCCATGAATTTGTTGGAGAGATTGCGCAAATTGATGAAGAAGCAAGTAAGCGTTGGGGAGTTGTCGTTGGCGATCGAGTTGTTGCCGAGCAGATAGTCCCTTGCGAAGAATGCCGTTATTGCAAGCGCGGTGAATATTGGATGTGTGCACCCCATGGAATGTTTGGTTTCAAAAGAAAAACTCCTGGCGCCATGGCCTCCTATATGGTTTTTTCAAAGCATTCTCGAGTTCACAAAATATCTAAAAACGTAAAACCAGCACATGCGGCCTACGCAGAGCCATTATCGTGCGCACTTCATGCTGTAGAACGCGCAAATATTAAAAATACAGATGTGGTTGTTGTTGCAGGGTGCGGCCCGATCGGCCTTGGAATGATCGCTGGCGCAGCAGTAAAGAAACCTGCAATTCTTATTGCATTAGATCTAGATGATCGCAAATTAGCTGTTGCAAAAGAATGCGGCGCAACTCTAACTATCAATATCGGACGCGAAAATGCGGTTGAAATAGTAAAAGGGTTAACTGAAGGATATGGCGCAGATATCTACTTAGAAGGTACTGGTCATCCAAGCGCTGTCGCACAAGGTTTACAAATTTTGCGCAAACTCGGAACCTTTGTTTTGTATAGCGTCTTCAAAGAAGACGTCACTGTTGATTGGAGCATTATCAGCGATGATAAAGAGCTCGATGTTCTAGGTGCTCACCTTGGTCCTCATTGCTGGCCAGCTGCAATTGCCATGATTGAATCAGGAAAATTGCCTCTGGATAAAATCTGTACCCATCAACTTCCTTTGGCGGATTTTCAAAAGGGTCTTGATATGGTTTCAGCAGGAGATCAATCAATTAAGGTTTCATTAATTCCCTAAAGATTTTATGGATAAAGCCCGCGCAATCTGTGGGCTTCAGCAACGCGCGCAACACCAATCATGTGAGCTGCTTCGCGCCATGAAACTTTCTTAGTGCGAGCCATCTCTTCGACTTCACGAAAAGTACGCATCATGATTTCATTGAGATTCGATTTTACTTCATCAGCTGTCCAGAAATAATTTTGTTTATCCTGAACCCATTCGAAGTAAGAAACAATTACACCACCAGAGTTTGCCAAGATATCTGGGACAACGAGGACGCGATTCTCGTTCAGGATTGCATCACCGCCAGGAGTAGTTGGGGCATTTGCACCTTCAACAATTACTTTCGCTTTAATACCAGAGGCATTTTTTTCTGTAATGGCATCAGCGAGTGCAGCAGGTATAAGTACATCAACGTCGAGATGTATAAGTTCTTCTTGAGTGAGTCGATCAGTGCCAGGCACATTAAGATTGTTATTAGCTGAAAAGTGATTCCACAGCTCACTCACGTTCTTGAAACCTGTAACTCCACCATTGACATCGCTAACAGCAACAATTTGTAGACCTAAATTTTCAAGTGCTAGCGCAGCCCAATAACCAACTTTTCCGAAACCTTGAATTGCAACAGTTGCTCCCTTTGGATCAATGCCTTTAATCCGCAGCGCTTCAATTGCCGAGATAGCTACACCATCACCAGTTGCAGAAGTTCTACCGAGTGAGCCACCAAGAACAATTGGTTTTCCTGTAACAACACCAGGAACTGCAAAGCCAGCGTTGACAGAATATGTATCCATCATCCACGCCATATTTCGTTCATCTGTTCCAACATCGGGTGCAGGGATGTCTCGTTCTGGTCCGATGATTGGCAAGATTTCAGATGTGTAGCGACGAGTGAGGCGTTCATTTTCACCAAGTGAAAGCGAATGCGCATCAACGGCAATTCCGCCCTTAGCCCCACCGTATGGAAGATTTGTCAGTGCGCATTTCCATGTCATCAACATTGCTAGGGCAACAGTTTCATCCATATCAATTGTTGGGTGAAAACGAACTCCACCCTTTGATGGGCCTCGCGTTGTTGAATATTGGACTCTAAAGCCCTTATACATTTCTACATTGCCGTTATCACGACGAAGCGGAACGGCAACTTCCAAAATACGACGCGGCGTTGAAAGTGTTTGCCAGTCATTTTCAGTTAGTTCTAATAGTTCTACCGCACGACGTAATTGTGCTCGCGCAGTATCAAGTGCTGACTCCATTGTCATCTCGATTTCTTGAAAACTGTATTTTGTTTTAGCTGCGTAGCGCTTCCGCAAGACTGCGGAAATCTTCTACCAAAATATCAATCTCTTCTTGGCCGTGTGCCAAGCTGATCAACCATTGCTCGTCGAGTCCCGGAGGCGTAATTACACCGCGATTGAGCGACCAGAGCCATGAGAGCTCTGCGATTTTGAAATCAGTTGCTTTGTAATCGCGATAATTGCGCACTGGCGATGTTGACCAAGTGATGCAGCCTTTTACGCCAAAACCAACAGTGTGTGCTGGTAATTGATATTGCTCAATAATTTGCGTGATACGTGTCAGTGCCTGCATGTTGAGGGCTTCTGCTTTTGCAAGAGCTTCAACCGTACAGATTTTATCGACAGCACGTACACCGGCCATTGCTAGCGGATTACCGTTGAAAGTACCAAAGTGTGCAAGACGGCCATCAGCAACTGCATCCATATACTTCTTCTTGCCACCAAAAGCTGCAAGTGGAACTCCGCCACCAATTGATTTAGCAAGTGTGATCAAATCTGGTTGAACGCCAAGACGTTGCGCTGCACCTTGTGGTCCAGCAGTAAGTCCAGTTTTTACTTCATCAAAAATAAGAATGATGTCGTAAATATCGCAGAGCTCGCGAACACCTTCAAGGTACCCAGCATCTGGGAGAACGATTGCAATATTTTCAAGAACTGGTTCCAGAATAAAGCAAGCGATGTTCTTTGCATGTTCTTCAAATATTTTTTCGAGTGCAACAAGATTGTTGTAGGGAACTACGTAGACATCGCCAGGAACTGTTCCAGCATAAGCAACCGCATTAGGTGCTTGAGCATCGCCAGCCTCATCGAGTGATGGTTTAGCAGAAACCATAAGCGGATCAAATGATCCGTGGTATCCGCCTTCAATCTTTACAACGCCATTCTTTCCAGAATATGCGCGAGCTAAGCGAGTTGCATACATTGTTGCTTCGGTACCAGAGTTTGCAAAGCGAACTTGGTCAATCGCAAAGCGCTTACAGATACGTTCACCTGCATCGCGAGATATTGGTGATGGTGTCACAAAGAGCATTCCCTCTTTCAGGGAGGCTTCGATTTCGGCTACAACAACTGGGTTGAGGTGGCCAGCGAGCATTGCTCCAAAGCCCATTGATAAGTCGAGTAAGCGACGTCCATCGACATCAATCATCCACGCACCTTGTGCAGAGGCGATTGAGATTGGATATGGATCCCAATGTTGGAAGCTAGAAGGAACACCCAAGGGCATTGTCTTAAGCGCTAAGTTGCTCTCTTTTTCAGAAGCAGAAGTATTTTCTTTAAAGCGCGCCCATTCTTGATCTAACAAGGCCTGTATTTTTGTTACTGATAGCGGCTCGGATGTTACGGGTGTGGATCTAAACGTTTGCGCATGGTTAGCGTGGGTTTTCATTTTTTGCATTTTCGATTCCAAGGCTTTCCCAGAATCCCTAATGCCTTACTCCCTACAGAGTTTGTTACCACGTCAGTTTAGCAATTTATAACTTTAAAGCAAGCGCATTATTTTTTTATGCGTGTTTACGCGTGAAAAAATGTCGTTTATTTCATAAAAAGTGCATTTAATCTTTTTGTTGTGAAAAATAATCCTATAGCAATCATTATTAAGAAATACATTGCATGGCCTAAAAGGGCTGTATTTATTTGCCCTAAGGTCAATCCACGAACTAAATGAATGGCTTGGGATAGTGGGAGTACTTTAATAATAAATTGCAACCAGCTTGGAAAAACAGATAACGGATAAAAAGATCCCGAAAATAAGAACATAGGTAACATAAATATATTAATTATTTCTAATTGCTGAAATGATTTCATATACGTTGTCAAGGCCATTCCAACCGAAGCAAATCCAAATGCAATCAATACCGCTGCGGGAATAGCCAGGATTCCCCACACACTTGGAATTAAGCCAAGAGGTACAACAATGGCCATGAATGAAAGCGCATATAGAAAGCCTCGCAATAGGGCTAAACCAATCTCGCCAAGTGCAACATCGAGTGGACCAAGAGAAGTGGCCAGCATTCCGTGATAAATACGATCATGATTGAGTTTGAAAAATATGTTCATCGTTGAGTCGTAAATTGCGCCATTCATAGCACTCGTCGCTAACAGTGCCGGGGCAATGTAGGCGGCATAAGGAATACTCACACCACCGCTGTCAATGTTGCCAATGAGTTTGCCCAAGCCATAACCAAAAGCGAAAAGGTAAAGAACTGGTTCCACAAAGCCTGAAACAATTACCATCCAAGTTGCAGATTTGAAGGCGATATAGCCACGTTCAAAGATTGCCCTCGATCTTCCGGAGTAAACCCGTTCACCAAGTTTGCCTCTTCTTGCTTCGGCAATTGCAACCGCTGTACTTGTAATCATTTTGCTAACCTCTTTGTGAAAAGGCGCCTAGATAAAGTAACTCCAACGACCAGAAGAGAAAGAAGTATGGCGAAGTGCATAATAGCCATATCTCGAGTCATTGCATGTCCGTAGGTGAGGTATCGACCAAGTTCTGTTGCATGCCACAGGGGTGAAATCCAACCAATCCAATGTAAATAAACGGGCATCGATGAAAGTGGATAAAAAGTTCCGGAGAAAAGAAAAAGAGGCATCACAATAAAACGATTGAAAATCACAAAAAATATATTGTCATCTTTTATTTGTGCGGCAATTGCTTGAGTAATCGAGCCGAATGCAACGCCCGCCATCACAGCGGTGGGAATTGCTAACCAGGCTTTACTAGATTCGAGAGCCCCAAATGCAAGCATGACAAACCAATAAATAACTACGGTTCCTACAACTCGAACGAATGAGGCCAAGAAAACCCCTGTTGCAATTTGATTTCCTGAGATAGGGGTTGCATTCATTCCAAAAAAATTCTTCCACCAATTAAAGCCTTCTAGTGTCGGGAAAGCAGACTCATCGATAGCACCTTGTATGGCAGAGGTAGCCAATAGCGCGGGTGCTAAGAATGTTAGATATTTAACGCCATCGATTCCTGCGGGGCCGGCATTTTTATCGATAAACGCTCCAACACCGACACCGATAGATAAAAGATAGAGAACGGGATTTGCCACCGCTATAGCCAAAATCATCCAGATCCATTTAAACATTGCAGTCAGGCGTGCTTGGGCTACATAGAGAGAGCCGCGAGAAATAATCTTTTTAGAATCAATGATTTCTAAAGATCCGCGGCGTAAATTATCTGTACTCATTAATCAACAAGTGTTCTTCCCGTGAGCCGCAAGAAAACATCTTCTAGAGAAGATCGACGGACTAGTGATGTCTTGGGATGAAGCCCTGCGCTATAAATTTGTTCGAGCAACACTTCGCCATCTTCGTGATAGAGCAGAATGCGATCAGGTAATTCTTCAATTCGCTCGCACATCTCGCGCAATTGATTAGCCATCGAACTGTTGCGCTCTGAACCAAAACGTATTTCCAACACTTCTTTAGTTGAATATTCCTTAATTAATAGTGCAGGGCTACCTTCAGCCATAATTTTTCCTTTATCCATAACGATGAGGCGATCACACAGCTGTTCTGCTTCATCCATAAAGTGGGTTGTGATAATCAAAGTTACGCCTTGCTCTTTGAGGCGAAAAAGTCGATCCCATAAAATGTGCCGTGCTTGAGGATCCAGCCCTGTGGTTGGTTCATCCAACATCAATATTTCAGGCTCACTTACCAAGCCTCGTGCAATAGTGAGGCGACGCTTCATTCCGCCACTGAGGGATTCAACTTTTGCGTCACGTTTCTCTTCTAACTGTGCAAACTCAAGTAATTCTTCGATTTTTGTTTTTAGATATTTTCTTGATAAACCAAAGTATCGGCCGTAGATATATAAATTTTCACTCACTGAAAGGTTCATGTCTAAATTATCTTGTTGTGGAACGACGCCAAGGTGCGCGCGAATTTGTGGTCCAAATTTCTCAGGGTCCATGCCAAGAATCGTGAGATCACCTGATGTGCGTTGGGAGGTCGCTCCAACAATGCGCATCGTTGTTGATTTACCTGCGCCGTTAGGCCCGAGAAGACCAAATGACTCACCTTTTGCAACATCAAAATCAATTGCGTCGACAGCAACAAAGTCACCAAATTTTTTAGTAAGTCCCCGAGCCGTTACTAGTGATGTCGACATTGTGAAAGTTTACCCTTTGTAGTGATGAGCCATCTCACCTAATGATTTATCTAAGAGGTCAATTCCTAATTGGGCATCGGCCTCACTGATATTCAACGGTGGGTTCATGTGAATTCGATTGAAGTTATTGAATGGCATCAAACCGTTCTTCTTACATGTAGCGATAATTTCATTCATTGCAGGGCTTGAACCACCATAGGCAGCAATCGGTTCACGAGTTGAACGATTTGTGACGATATCTAATCCCCAAAAACCACCTTGTCCACGTACGTCACCAACGAGTTGATGTTTTTTCGCAATCGCATGAAGACCTGGACCAAGAATTTTTTCACCAATAAGTGCAGCGTTTTCAACCATTTTTTCTGATTTCATGACATCAATAGTTGCAACGGCTGTTGCACATGCGAGTGGATGACCAGAATAAGTAAGTCCACCAGGGAAGACTCTTTCATCAAATGTTGCAACTATTGGTCCTGAAATTATTACTCCGCCCAATGGTAAATAACCAGAAGTGACACCCTTTGCAAAAACAATGAGATCAGGAATTGATTTGCTGTGTTGGTATGCGAACCACTTTCCAGCTCGACCAAAACCAGCCATCACTTCATCACCGATCCAAAGAATTCCATATTTATCGCACAGCGCACGGATTCCATCGAGATAACCTGCAGGCGGAACGAGTACTCCAGCTGTGCCAGGAATACTTTCGATAAGAATTGCCGCAATAGTTTTTGGGCCTTCAAAAATAATTGTTTGTTCTAAGTGTTCAAGAGCGCGTTGGCATTCTTCGGCTTCATTAGTTGCCCAAAATGATGAACGATAGAGATATGGTCCCCAAAAGTGCACATGCCCCATTGCGAACTCATTTGGTAAACGACGCGGGTCACCAGTTGCATTGATAGCTGAGCCAGTGTTGCCGTGGTACGAGCGGTATGTTGAAAGAATTTTATGTTTGCCAGTGTGGATACGCGCCATACGGATTGCATTTTCAACGGCATCTGCCCCTGCATTGGTAAAAAATACTTTTTCAAATCCACCATCAGCAACTTCAATAATTCGCTTCGCTGCTTCGTTGCGGGCGATATTCGCATGCTGAGGTGCGATAGTTGTAAGTATTGCCGCTTGTTCTTGGATTGCTTTGACAACTGTTGGATGTTGATGGCCAATATTTGTAAAAACCAATTGGCATGAAAAATCTAAGTAACTTTTACCGTTGTAATCCCAAAAATAAGAACCTTGTGCACCAGCAATAGCCATTGGCGTAATCTGCTTTTGCGCTGACCATGAGTGAAATACATTCGCACGATCATCTGCATAGACTTGCGCGCCGAGTTCTGGATTAGCTACTGGTTTTTCCACGATATCCCCTTTATTTGTAACCAATCTAATCATGACCAACGCATAAAAGGGTAGTAGGTATGGGTAAAAGCGAAGTAACGTATGCCCATGAAGAGAATCACACATTGGATAAATGGCGAATTTTCAACGGCAACA